>JANLTE010000342.1:0-12334 GCA_031362785.1 Elusimicrobiota bacterium | reverse complement strand
ACTCACTTGACCAAGTTCGGCGTGATCATCATTAGCCCTGTTACAAACCTGGATAACGCGATAGCTTATCCGAATCCTTACAGACCTTCGCTCGCAGCTCACGCGGCGAATAACCCGAAGATCACCTTTGATCTTCTGCCGGCGGGCTCGAAGATTAAAATCTTCACCATCGCAGGCGACCTCGTTAGAGACTTTGCCGATGTTGATCGGAACGGCTCTGAAGGGTGGGATGCCAAGAACGGCGACGGTCAAGATGTAGCTAGCGGCGTCTATATAGCACTCATAGACGGTGGTGGCGACAAGAAGACCATGAAAGTCGCGGTTCAGCGGTAAGGGGGGTGATGACCATGATTACTATTAAAACTAACTCAAGGAACATGAAAATGGTGAATATCTTGAATGGTAAAGTGGTTGGTGGATTCGTCGCCTTGACATTGGCCTTGGGCCTCATTGGCTCAACTTCCGGCTTGCAGGCTGCCTTTAGTGAAAAGGGAGCTGGAACCCGGTCGGGACAGTTCTTGAAGTTGCCTGTCGGTGCAAAGGCGATTGGAATGGGTGAAGCAAACACCGCCCTCGCGGACGATGTAAACTCCATCTACTACAACGCTGCCGGACTTGCGCGGCTTGAGAAGAAGAATGTGGAGTACATGTACTCCGGGATCTTCCTTAAGAACAAAGCGGCTGGCGATTCAAACCCTGGGTATCATTGGGTTGCGTTCGCGATGCCTATCAGCGAGAAGATTGGTTCAGCCGGTATCGGCCTCCAGTATTTCTCAGCCGGAGACATCAACGAAACTGACATTAGAGCGGCAAAGGTCGGAACCTTCAGCCCTTCAGACTTAGCTGTCAACTTGACCTACGCTCGGAAATTAATGGAAATTCCTTTAGGATTGAACCTGAAGATCATTAACTCCAAGATTAAGGAGTCGGCAACCACCATCGCCGTTGACTTGGGCGCGCAGTACACCAAGCTCATGGACAACAAACTTATGCTCGGCTTTGCGGTTCAGAATTTGGGCGGCAGTCTGAAATACGAGACTGAAAGTAGCAATCTGCCTATCCTTCTGCGCCTAGGAACTGGCTACAAACCCATGGAAAATTGGACCACTGGACTTGATTTCATCCTCCCCGAAGATAGCGACCCTATCCTTGGACTTGGAACCGACTACATGCACAAAATCAACCAGGACTCCTCCATCTCGGGACGGCTTGGTTACAACTCCAGAAACCGCAAGGTTGACGGGTTTAACGGCCTCACGATCGGCGTTGGGTTCGGCTTCAGAATGGCCACGCTGGACTATGTTTATAGCCCCGCGGGCGATTTGGCCAGCACGCACCGCTTCTCGCTCGGCGTAAAGTTCTAAGAAACATTTAGTTCGTAAGAAAGGTCTCATCGGCTGCTGAAAAGCAACGATGAGGCCTTTTTGTTTTAAGCAACAAAATGGACTAGAGCATTCGGTTTTCAGGCCGCGAGCACATCGCCGAGTGCCTCAATGCCTTCCAAACCAAATGCTCTAGTCCAATGGAATATAATGAAAAAGCCCCGATTCGAGTGAGTGGGGCGTTCTGTTATGCGCGTGGCTGGTCTTAAAATGCGGTCTGTTCTATTCCATCTTTCCTTTCTTCCTCTTCTTCAGGAGTTTTTCCTGCTCTTCAATGGAAAGTTTTTTCTCGTCGTCCGTTAAGGAATCAGCCTCGGCCCCGATGAGTTCCTGCCCTGCGCCGCGGATGGCGGGTATTTTCATGAGTTTCTTGGGGGACTTCCATCCGTCGAAGGCGCTGACGGCTTCGTAAGTCTGCTTTGACAGGTTGTCCGCGTACACTTTAGTGGTATTGTTATCTTTATAGAACGCGTCGTTGGCCGTGCCGGGAGCCAAACTCCATTCATAGCAGGGGTTCTTCCAAAGGTCGAAGAGCGGCTCATAAACGGTGACGGTGTAGCGAAAAAAGGATCTCGATCTCCGGATTCCTACCAGCGCGTCCATTCGCACTTGCGTTCCGCCCCGAGCGATATCGTTAACGAACTGGTCGTAGTCTTCAGGTTTCGGACAGTTTGGGTTTAAAAGGCTGAAAGCCCATTTTTTTGGGTAACTGCGGGCTACGATGACGAATTCATCTTTTACATCGTCGTCTTCAACGGTGAAATTCTGCCAGAATGTTTTCCATTCGGGGCTGTTGGCGTTAAACTGCTTTTGGATCGTTTCGATGAAAATTTGAGGCGGCATGCGGGTCCGGATGGGTTTTCCGTGCTGCCTTCGCTCTTTGATCAGCATGTCGGTGGAAGCGCTCCAGGCGATGGTCTGAAAGGTGAACAGAAGCGAAAGGGAAAAAATAATTTGTCGTTTCATGAAAGGTTTTTTAACCGAGAGTAGATACTATCAAAAATGAAAAATAATGTCGAGCGCGTTAGGGCTGGACGTATTGAAGGGCTCGGAGCGCGAGGCGGGTTGGAATTTTTAGCGCGACCGTTTTTCCGATTTTAACGGGTAAAACGAACCGCAAGTTTCCGTGCTTCACTTTTTTGTCGCGGGTCAGAGCGTTCAGGATTTCGTTTTCCGGCAGTTTCTTCCTGAGGCGGGCCGGCAGCCCCGCGTTCAAAATAAGTTTTTCGAGGCGCGTTTGATCTTCGCGGCTCCAGAGTTTTAAATGGACGGCCATGAATCCGGCGGCGCACATGCCGATCGATATCGCTTCGCCGTGCTTGTAGGCCTTATATCGCGTAACTGTTTCGATCGCGTGGCCCATCGTGTGGCCAAAATT
This sequence comes from Elusimicrobiota bacterium, assembly GCA_031362785.1. Classification (GTDB taxonomy): domain Bacteria; phylum Elusimicrobiota; class Elusimicrobia; order 2-02-FULL-39-32; family 2-02-FULL-39-32; genus JANLTE01. Next base: position 9,574 of record JANLTE010000342.1, on the reverse strand, counting down.
TAGCGTTTCGCGCAAGCCCTTGGTTTCCCGCTCATCCTTCGAAACCACATCCGCTTTAATTTGGGCGCAGCGCGAAATAATGCTCGGCAACAGCGGCGAGCGCCCTGAGGCGAGCGCTGAAACGTTTTTTTCGAGCATGCTAAAAAGCGCGGGGTCCGCGATGACGCTGTATTTGATGACTTCCGCCAGTCCGTTCCTGAATTCTCGGCGGGGGAGGGTTTTTAATGTGGCGGTATCCATCCAAACGAGGGAGGGTTGATGGAACGCTCCGACAGAGTTTTTGGATTCCGGCAGGTCAACCCCCGTTTTTCCGCCGATGCTTGAGTCCACCATCGCCAGCAGCGTCGTTGGGACCTGGATTACGGGGATCCCGCGCAGGTAGGTCGCCGCCGCGAAGCCCGCCACATCTCCTATCACCCCTCCGCCAAAAGCGATCAGGATGGAGGTTCGGTCGAGTTTCTCTCGAACACATTTTTGGTAGATTTTTTGGGCGGTTGCAAGCGTTTTTTGATGCTCGCCTTCGGGGATGAGAAACTCTAAAACCTGGATGCCCTCTTGATTAAGACCCGTTTTGAGCGCGGGACCATAACGCCGGTATAAAAATGAGTGAGAGACGATTAAAGCTTTCTTAGGGAGATTATTTTTAAATTTTGGAAGTTGTTTAAGCGCGACCCCGAGACCCTTCAGAGGTTTTCCGGTTTGAATGGGATAGGACCGTTCCCCGAGCTTCACTCCGATTGTTTTCAAGTTAAGGCGCCTTTAGCTTTTAGCTGCTGCGCGATTTGGTTCACAATTTGCTCAAGGGTTACGGCGTCGTTTTCAATAATTTGATTCGCTTTCTGGTAGCCGACAGCCCTTTCCTCCGCTATCTTTTGAATTTGATCGAGGCTGAGGTTGTTTTTAAGGAGCGGGCGGGTTCCGGGCTTCGATTTTTTGACGCGTTCGAGCAGGACTTCGGGTTTGGATTTAAGCCAGACGACCCATCCGTTTTTCGCGAAAGCTTTCCAGTTGTCGTCTTTCAAAATCGCCCCGCCGCCGGTGGATATGACGCAGCGGTCGAACTGGGCGGTTTTTCGGATCGCCTCGGTTTCAAGCTTCCGAAACTCTTCCTGGCCCTTCCGCTCGAAAATCTGCGCGACGGTCATTTTCTGTTCCGTTTCAATGAGCTGGTCAATGTCAAAAAAATCCCATTTCAATTTTCGCGCGAGCGCTTTGCCAACGCTCGATTTTCCAGAACCCATCATGCCGATCAATACGATGTTCATTTTGTGTCGATGGATCGATTATATCAATTCAGTTCAGCCGGAAGAAGCCAGGAGTCCGATTCCGCGTTAACGCTGAAGTTTCGCAAGTTCCACTTCGTAGTTTTGGACGCCCGTCAAAATCGCGTCGACGATGCTGGACCTAAATTTTCTGGAGCGCAGTTTCTGCTCTTCCTGCGGCTGAGTGACGAAAGCGCATTCCACCAGCACCGATGGCATGTTCACGCCATGCAGTACATGGAAGTTGGCCTGCTTCACGCCCCGGCTTTGAATGGCGACCCGTTTTTTGACGGTCCGGTTGATGGCGTTGCTCAAAAGCGACGATTCGTTGATGAACTCCCGCTGGGCCATCGAAAAAAGCAGTTCCTGCCGCTTCCTCTGCTTGGGAGTCATCGGGTCCTCGAGTTCAACTACCGCGTTTTCGAGTTTTTCCGCCTCTTCGGCATGGGGGTCCGACGCTTCTTCCGCCAGGAAGTAAATTTCAAACCCTCCTTCCTTTTTGCGAACCGACGCGTTGCAGTGGATCGAAATAAATAGATCGGCGTTTTTATCATTGGCGAAAAGGGACCGGTCGACCAGGGGGACGAAGGTGTCATCGCTTCGCGTCAGGAGGACATGGTATCCGCCTTCAATTTTTAGAATTCTCGCCAGCTCCAGGGCCATCAATAGGTTGATGTCTTTTTCCTTGGTTCCGCCGCGGCCAAAGGCGCCGGGGTCTTTTCCTCCGTGGCCGGCATCCACCACGATCGTTTTAACGCTCGATTCGATTTTTTTCCGCCTCGCGGGAGGCGGCGCGGGGATTTCGGCTTGTTCGGTCACCGGCTCGCTTGATTTTTTGACGTCGGTCGCCGATGATGTCTCGACTTTTACGATCGGGACGGCGGGGACGAACGCGAGTTCCGGTTTAATAACGCGTTCCGGCAAACGGATTTCTTCCAAATCTTCCTGGTCCGGTTTCTTAAAGTAAGCCGGCGAGCGGATTTCGATGACCAGGCGCGTGGGATCCTGTTCATGGTTATAGCTGTAATCCGTCACGCCCGACGCCAGTTCAAGTTTGAGGAGCGCTCCTTTCCGCGCGCGGGAGAGCTGAATGCTTTTAATCTGCCGGTCGCGGAGCGTCATGGTTTCTTCCTGCACAATTTTCGCCTTTGGGATCTCGATCGCGATGATGCTCCCCTTTTTTCGGATTTCAGGAGACATTTCCTCGGTCGATTCAATCATGACCTGGGTTCGCCGCGTGCCGCTGTAAATTCGCGGCAGATAGAGCGTGGCTTTGGAGGTGGCGGAGAGCATTTGGAGCGTTCGGTCCCAGGAGACTTTGCATTCTGCGATGTCGGCGAAGGGCGGTTCGGTGAAAAAATCCACGGGCACGAAGATAGTTCCGTCCATCATCCTTGCGGGCGCTGAGAGCGTCGCTTTCTCTTTCCCGATCAGGATGCCCCGGCTGCCGACCTTAAAGACGATTTTCTGGTTGTTCAGCTGAAAGATCACTTTGTTGGCGACGGGCAGCCACTGCGTGCTTCCTTTGAAGAGAACGGCGAGCGATTTGAGCGGCAGGTAATCGGTTCCTCCGATTTCTTTTAAGTCGGTTTTCTTAACGAGGTCGTTGTCGTAGACGAGTTCGGCGCGCTCAGCCAAAAGCGGGGAGCCGAAAAGGAACAGGAGTGCCAGGGTTCTCAAAACTTGGGATATTTTCATTAAGATAGCTGTCCGCAGGCGGCGCCGATGTCCTGGCCTTGGGGCTTGCGGCAATGGACGACATATTTTTTCTTTTTTAGAAACAAGAAGAAATCGTCCACGCGCGTTTGGTCCGGCGCCTTATAGGGAAGTCCCGGGACGGGGTTGTAAGGGATCAGATTGATCTTCGTTAATTTTGGAAATCGGAATGAGTTCAGCAGCGTGTCGAGTTCCTTTGCGTCTTTCAGCCGGTCGTTGGCGTCTTTGAGCAGGATGTATTCGATGGTGAAGTCGCCGGTATTCCTCGTTTCGTAAATTTTGCAGGCGCTGAGCACTTCGGTGATGGCGAATTTGGACGAGACGGGCATGATCTTGGCGCGGAGCTCGTCGTTGGCGGCGTGGAGCGAGAGCGCGAGGTTGACGTTTAGTTTTTCATCGGCCAGTTTTTTTATTTGCGGCTCTAGCCCCGTGGTCGAGAGCGTGATTCGTTTGGGGTTCATTTTAAGACCGTTGGGTCCGCTCATCCATCGGATGGCTCGCACGGTGTTTTCGTAATTGGCGAGCGGTTCGCCCATTCCCATAAATAAAATGTTCTGGATTTTCTGCTCCGAGATTTGCTCGGCCCAGAAGATCTGGTCTAAAATTTCGCCGCTCGTTAAATTGCGCTCGAAAGGGACGAGTCCTGAGGCGCAGAACTGGCAGCGAAACGCGCAGCCGGCTTGCGTTGAAATGCAGAGCGAGTTATATCCCTTATGCGGGAGGAACACGCAGGAAAAACATTCTTTTTTCGCGACGTCAAAAGTGAATTTGATGGTCGGGTCGATGCGGGATTTTTCTGTCTTGGGGGCCGGGAGTTTTCGGAGGTCGTAGAGTTCGTTTAACTTTTGGCGGAGCGGCGCTGGAAGGCTGGACATCTCTTCGAAAGACCGTGCGCGGCGGTTAAAAATCCAGTCTAGAACTTGAGCGGCGCGGTAAGATTCCCAGGATTGTTTCTTAAATGCGGACCCAAGGTCTGAGTAACTTGAATCCAGGATGTGGGAGCGTTTCGGCGCGGTCAATAGACGAATTTACAGGTTCTAGTTTGGGCTAGGCGAAACCTGGTTTGCAATTGTTTCAAGGCGCGCGACGCGCTCGCCAACGGGCGGATGGGTGGAAAATAAGCCCATGAGCGACTGGCCCGAGAGCGGCGACACGATGAAAAGGTGCGCGGTCGCCGGGGAAACGCCTACGGGGTTGGCGACGGCGCCGGCCTGAAGTTTCTTGAGCGCGCTCGCCAGAGCCAGAGGCATTCCGGTCATGTGGGCTCCGCCTTCATCCGCTGCGTATTCCCGCGAGCGAGAAATCGCTAGCTGGATGATGGTCGCGGCCAGCGGCGCTAAAATCGCGACGGCCAGCATCGCCATGGCGTTGCCTCGGGAATCGTCATCGTCGCGACGCGGGCCGAACCACATGGCCATGCGGCTCGTCATCATGATGGCTCCCGCGATCCCTGCCGCTATCGTCGAAATTAGGATGTCGCGGTGTTTCACGTGTGAGAGCTCATGGCCCAGCACTCCGGTCAATTCGTTGTCGTCTAGCGCGCGCAAAATACCCGTGGTAACGGCGACGGCCGCGTGCTCGGGGTTACGACCCGTCGCGAAAGCGTTCAGCATGGGCTGGTCCATCAAATAAATTTTTGGCATCGGCATGTTTTGGGATTGCGTGAGATTCCTGACGATGGCGTATACTTTAGGCAATTCTTCTTCGGTTACCGCTTTGGCTCCCGAACTCATGAGGACGATTTTATCCGAGAACCAATATGAGAAAAAGTTGATGGCCAGGCCGATAAAAAAGAAACTCATGGCGCCCTGACTGCCGCCCATGAGTTGCCCTACGAACATCATGAGGGCCAAAAGACCCGTCATCAAAAGAAAAGTTTTAAAGTAATTCATTGCCAGTCTCCTTTCAGTCGTTACTCGCGTCTATCAACAAATCGTTTTCTTTGAGGCGCGCGCCTTGCAAAAACGACCAGGCATCCGACGCTTTTTTCCCTTCTAGTTGAACGCGCAGGACCAGTAAGCGGCCTTCGCCACATCTTACTATAAAGCCCCGATGGCGCTCAAACCCCGTGATGGCTCCGATATTTGAGCCGGTTGGTTCGGATGGGAGCGGTCCGCATTGCAGAATTTTGAGCAGTTTTCCGTTCGGGAGCCGGCAGAACGCGCCCATGCGGATGAACGCTCGGGCTTGTCTGGCGATTTCCAAAGCAGACTTATTCCAGTTGATTTTAGCGTCCTCCTTAGTAAGCAGCGGCGCGAAGGTCGGAGATCCTTTCTGCGGCGATAGAGCCGCGGAACCGTTTTGGACGCGCTCGAGCGCTTCTTTCAACGCTTCTATCCCGAGGGGGATCAGCTTTTGCTCGAGGGTTTCGGCATCCTCTCCCTCGGCAATGCCGATCGGTTTTTGAACGAGCACGGCGCCCGCGTCCAATTCTTCGGTAATTTGAAAGATCGTCACGCCGGTTTGCGTTTCTCCTTCGAGGATCGCGCGCTGCATGGGTGCCGCACCTCGCAGTCTCGGCAGGATGGAAAAGTGAACGTTGAAGAGCCCTTTTGGAAACAAATCGATGATGGACCTCGGAATTAATTTTCCGTACGCCACCACGATTCCCATTTCAGGGTTCAGCGATTTAAGCGTTTGAATGAAGGCGGGGTCCTTTAATTTATCGGGCTGCAAAACCGAAATATGGTTTGATTCCGAGAAAATTTTGACGGGGGAGGGGTGAATTTTAAGCCCGCGTCCGGACGATTCGTCCGGACGCGTAATGACGGCCGCAACCGAGTTTTCCTGGCGGAGAAATTTTAGAAAGGGAACTGCCGTTTGAGGAGTGCCCCAAAAAATTAAGTTCATTTTGATTTCGAAAGTTGTTGATCCAGCTCCTGATACATGAACTGGGACACATCTTTGATGATGCTGATCAGCTGAGGCGCGTCAGTGCCGCGCGTCATGATGCAGAGGAGGTATGGCCGATTTGGAAAATAGACGATTCCGCAATCGTGAAGCTGCGTGCTTGGCGGAGCGGTGGCATCGGGGTCGACGAACACCCTTTCTCCGAATTTGTGAGCGACGGGAACGCTTTTAGGTACGCCGGCGACGATCCCATCCTTAAATTCGGACTGGTTTAAAATATTCAGAGCTTTCTCCGACATTTTTTTGTTCAGGTAAGACGCGTTAAAAAGTATTCTGAAAAAGGAGGCGTATTCCCTCACCGACATGAAGTCCTGCGATTTCCGCACCCCGGGAATTTCAAGGCCCAGATCCTGATAGGTTTGTGAAAAAAGCTCCGGGGTTGTGTTGTTGCTAAGCATCACGGTGGCCTCGTTATCCGAGTAAACGATCATGCGCTGGATAACCTCTTCGATGGTGTAAGTTTCCCCGACTTGGATTTCCTTAGATGGACGGATGGATACGGCTGCGTTGTGCCCGCCCAACTTATCCACTTTCAGTTTCCTGTTCAGGATTTCAGGATCGTCTTCGGCGAGTTTGAAGTAGCTCATCATGAGGGGTACTTTCAAAAGGCTGGCGGGAGAAAAATTTTCCGATTCGTTGACACCCATCCAGGGGCCGTTCTTTAAATCGCGGTAGTAGACCGAAATGTGGTTCGCATTTTTATTTCGCCGATGGTCCAGGAATTGGACGAGCTTGTGCCTGAAAGGTTTCAGCAGTTTCAGTCCGGCCTCGTCGGATTCGCACTCGAGCAGCGGGCTGATGAATTTGTACGAGCTGGTCAATCGTTCAGAGCGCATGGCGCCGTCTTGTTTTGCCGCCGCCGGCAGGCCGCATTCCATCAGGATGAAAGTTCCAATAACCAGGACAATGGTTTTCATGTTAAGACCAAATTTCCGTCTTTTTCGCTTTCCTGATCCGAGCGGCCATTTTCATGCGCCGGATCATGGGAAGATGGTCGATGTAGAATTTACCGTTCAGGTGGTCGGTCTCGTGCTGGAGCGCGCGGGAGAGCAACCCTTCGCCGCTGTAAATCATGGGAAAACCCTTTTCGTTCAGCGCTCGGACTTTGGTGAACTCCGCGCGCTTAATCTTTGCCGCCAGGCCAGGAATGGATAGGCAGCCTTCTTCTTCAAAGAGATGTCCTTTAGTTTCGATGATCTTGGGGTTAATCAGAACCATGGGCTGCCGTTTTCCGGCGGGCTGGATGTCGATCACTGCGACGGATAAATCGACTCCGATTTGGTTGGCCGCCAGGCCGATGCCCGGCGCGTCGTACATGGTTTCGAACATGTCTTCGATCAAACGGAGGATTTCACCGTCAATTGACTCAACGGGTTTGCATTTCTTCCGGAGCACGGGGTCCCCGTGCCTAACGATTTTGCGAAGTGCCATGCGCTGCCTCCAATTTAGATGTTTGCCGGAGGGCCTCGTAAGCCGCGACCGCGACTGACGCCGATAAATTCAGAGAGCGGATGGGTCCCGCCATGGGGATCCGATAGAACCGGCGTCGATGTTCATCCGCGATGTTGGGGGGAAACCCTTTGGTTTCCGACCCAAAAATTAAATAGCAGTTCTCGGAAAATTCCGCGTCCCAGAAATTTTTAGCGCCGTCTTTTTCAAAAAAGAAAAGATCAGGATGCGGTTCGATGCTTTGCAGAAAAGCGCTCCAATCTTTGTGGATTTTTAAATTGAGCAGCGGCCAGTAGTCGAGGCCGGAGCGCTTGAGGTATTTATCTTTCAGGGAAAACCCCAATTTGCCCACCAGGTGCAGCGCGCAGTTGTTTCCGACGCAGGTGCGGCCGATGTTGCCCGTGTTGCTTGGGATTTCGGGTTCCACTAATACGACGTTCATCATCAGGGTTTCCCGTTATCCCAGAGGGTGAGCTCTGGGTGATCGGAGCTGGATCCTTCCCTTAAAGTGAGCAGCTTCGCGTCAACTTTGTCTAGCCGTTTTTCCGCTTCATCGAATTTTTTGGACGCGTTCGAAATGTGTTCTCCCACGGTTCGGAAATCCTTGCTGAAGCGCTCCAGGTCGCCGTAAACCCTGGAGAGTTCTCCCAGGATCTCTTTGGCCTGCTGCTCGATTTTTAGTCCGCGGAACCCCAGCGCCAGGGTCATTAAATAAGGATAGATCGAATTGGGCGAGACGGGAAAGACGTGCTTCTTCGTGGAGTAGGAGTAAAGGTCGCTCCCGTCGTCGGCTTCGTCGCGGATGATGGTTTCGTAATAGACGTTTTCAGCCGGAATGTACATTAGCGCGAAGTTGAAAACGGTTTCGTCCGGCAAGATGTATTTTGACGCGATGTCGTCGATGTGTTTCTTGACGTTCCGGACGAATTCCTTGCGCAGGGCAATCTTTTCTTTGTCGTCTTTAGATTCGATCATGCGGCGGAAGTTGTCGAGCGGAAATTTGGCGTCGATGGGGATGAGTCCTTCCTTGAGCCGGATCACCGCGTCCACGGTGTCTCCGCTCTTAAACGAATGCTGGAGCGTGAAGAAATCGCGCGAGGGTAAAATTTCCTTCAGCACGTTTTCGAGCAGAATTTCGCCCATCCCGCCGCGGAGCTTGGGGGGCTTTAAAATGTCTTCGAGCGTCGACATGTTTTTCGTGGCTTCGAAAATCTTTTCGGTGGCCTGGGATAGAGAGCCCAATTGTTGCGAGACGTCCTGCACGACTTTGGACGCGTTGTCGAGCCGAGTATTGATTTGCCCCGTCGTGCTTTGTAGCCCCTGAATCACCGTGCTCATTTGGTTCTGGACTTGGTTATTGATCAGCCCCACCTGCTGGGTCATGGCGGCGTTGGTCTGCGCCAAACTTTCGTTGACCTGGGAGCGCAGCGACTCCAGCTGCTGCGCCAGCATGTTCATCCCATCGCTTTTCTGGCCGCGTTCGCCCTTCATAAACTGATAGAACCAAAACGCCATGAGGAGGACGATGCCCAGGAATAGCAGCGAGGCTACGATTGAGATCAGGAGCAGGGTGTTCACCGTTGCGCTTCCGTGCAGATTTTTTCGTAGGCGCACCAGCGGCAGTGATATCCTGGTTCCGCGTCAAACTTCTGGTCCGAAATATTCCGGACCACTTCGCGCGCTTCGTCGAGGGTCTCGCGCACTTTTTCATCGGTGGGCACGGCCGTTCCGGTGAGGTCGTTCTTAATGAAATATAAAATAGTTTTTTGCGGGAGGCCTCCGTAGCGTTCCCGAAACGCCGCCGCGTAAATCAGGAGTTGCGTGCTCTCTTTCGCTTTTTTATCGGCTTCTTTTTGATCTTTCACGTCGCCGGTTTTGTAATCGATGATCGCCGAGTCTTCCCCGCGGATGTCTACGCGGTCCCATCGTCCGCGGATTCTGGCATTTTCGAGCGTCATGCGGAAAGACTCTTCCACCAGCGTCGGGACCTCGGCTGATTTTTTATCATTTTCATAATAGGTCTTTAAAATTTTAACGCCCTCTTCGAACCGCTGCTCTTCATGTTCGCGCGAGAGAAACCCTTCGCTCCGCCAGGCTTTTTTGAAAACTTCCAGGAAAACTTCGAGGGAAATCATGTTGTGTTCCTTGCGGAACAGGTTGTAAGCTTTAAGCGCTTCGTGCACGGCGGTGCCGAAAACGGCTGTATGGTGGGCGAGGACCGGAAGGCGGAGGGCGCG
>JANLTE010000329.1:0-15032 GCA_031362785.1 Elusimicrobiota bacterium | reverse complement strand
CCGCTGCTTCATGCGCACCGAGATGGACGTCCTCGTGATCGAAAACTATATCCTTTATAAAACGAAACAAAAACCGCTGCGGGAAGAGAGCGGAGACCGCCGCAAAGAACGCGAACCGAACTTGCGCTCCTTCGGCCTCCTGGTGGGCGGAATCTTTTGCCTGCTCGGGCTCCTGCCGCTGTTCCGCCGGCATCCTCCCCATTCCTTTTTTCTGGTAATAGGCGGCCTTCTCGCTGTCTTGGCGGTTGTGTTTCCCGCGAGCTTGCGGCGGGTTCGCCAAATATGGATGATGCTGGGAGATGTGCTGGGCTGGATCAACAGCCGGTTGGTGCTCGGGATATTGTTCTACGCTATTTTCACGCCCTTCGGATTTTTCATGCGACTGTTTGGAAAAGAACCTATCGCGTGGAAGTTTGAAGAGAAGTTAAAAACATACCGAACTTTGAAATCGGCGCGGACGGCCGATCACATGCAAAATCAATATTAATGAGGGCTTTATGATCAATCTACTAAAACAGTTGTGGGGACTTTTAAAAGAGCGGAAAAAATTCTGGCTCCTGCCCATCATCTTGATCCTTTTACTGTTGGGCTTTCTCCTGTTTTTTACCCAGGGAACGGTCGTCGCACCCTTCACCTACGCTTTATTCTAAAAACGCGAGGTCGCGCTGACCGCAATGTTCACTCAGAAAAAGTAATTGAAATACCCCTCGTTTGATACAATATGAGTAGGAAAGGTTTTGGATCGGGGGATACTATGCAAGGAATTAACGAACTGCTGAACGCGAAAATCCTCGTTATTGATGACGAGGAAGATAGTTTTGAGTTAATCTCCCAGATCTTGACTCCGAAGGGCTGCGACCTGCTTTATGCCGACAGCGGCACCGCGGGGTTCATCAAAGCCAAACAGGAAGCTCCCGACCTCATCATCTTGGACATCACCATGCCGCTCATGGACGGGTTCGAGACCCAGCGCCTTCTTAAAGAATACGGACCTACCAGCAACATCCCCGTGCTGTTCCTTTCGGGCGCCACCATCCTGGAATATAAGCCGATGGCCATCAAGCAGGGCGCCGTCGGATACATGCAAAAACCCATCGACGAAAACGAACTCCTGGCGCACGTAAATAAGCTGTTTCAAGCCGCCAAAAATCAATCAGGATTCTAACGCTTTATAATCTGGGCGCTTCGGAGAATGGCTTCGAAGATCGTTATTTCTTCGGGCGAGAAATATTGCGGATTCGTTAAATATTCGCGGTTGCCAATGAGGATCAGCTGTTCTTTTGCGCGGGAGAGCGCGACGTTGATCAGCTCCCATTTGGCCGTTAAGCGTGTGGGAGCGGTATTTTCATCGGTGAAGTCTACGATGATCGCTTTGCGCTCCTGCCCCTGGAAAGAATGCACAGTCGAAACTTTGATTTCGGCAAGTCGAGCGCCGGTATCTTTGGCAATCTCGCTTAACTTCTGAACCACCTTCACCACCTGCGCGTTGTAGGGAACGATGATTCCGATATCGGCCGGCGCGATCCCGTTTTCCACGCATTCCAACGCCATCTGCGCCGCGACTTTGGCGTGCGGCTCGTTGTAACGGCGCTCGTCGCCGCTTTCAGGGAAACTCCCGCCGATGATCTTCACTTCCCCCGAGATGTCCACGAATAAAACGCGGTGCGCGAACCCGTTGGGGGCGAGCGGAAAAGACGCCGTTCCCGTCTTCAGTTTCCCCGAATAAAAAAGCCCGCTCACCAAACTCCCAATTTCTTCCTGCATGCGGTACTGCGTGTCTAAAAAAGCGGCGCGCGGGTCGTCGTGTTCCAGGATCCCCGCCTTATCGAACACATTGGACGAAAACCATTCGTTCGGCATCTCCGCGTCTTCGGGAAAAATGGGCGGAAGCTGAAACGGGTCGCCTCCCACCACGAGACCCGTTTTGGCGAAGAAGCTCGCCACAGCTAACGACGGGATGTTGGCCATCGAAACTTCGTCCGCGATCACATAATCGAACAGCCCCGGATGCGTCCCGCGCGGCAAAGATAGTAGAGTAAAGTTCGCGGCCACCAGCGGCGCCGCCTGAACATGTTCCGCCCACATCACGCTCCCCCGATTGCCCGCCTGCGTGTTTATAAGGAACGACTGCTTCCCGTACGGAAAACACTTTTCGTGCATGGTGCTGCCGAGCCGAGCGATAGCCGGATGCCCCTTAAAATGGTTTTTCAAAACCGCGCAGGTGGTGAGGAGCAGTTGATCCAGCGCCGTGTTCGACAACGCGCAGAGCAAAACGCGTCTTCCGTTTTGTATCAGGTTCGCCGCGAGCGTCGCCATGGTTTTAGTTTTTCCCGTTCCCGGAGGTCCCCAAAAGAACGTCACTTTCTGCTCCAGCGCTTTTTGCACCGCGGCTTTCTGCGAAGCGTTTAAACCGTCCGAAACAATTGCGTCGCGGAAGAAGCTAATGGGAGTTGTTTTAGAGTGTTCCACTAACGGCGCCAGGAAATCGTTCGATGTGTTGGCGCGGTCTTCAAGGAAGTCGGTCATGTGGTCCACTAGGTCGCGGCTATCCATAATGTATTCGATGCCGGACTCCGACGCGCGCTGCAAATCCTCCATATCGATCCCGAGGCGGTTTATCTCCTCCATCGCGAAGTGCACGCGGACGCCTTTGCCCAACGCTTCCGTCGTGCCCGCCACGAAAATATCCCCGACCTTAAAGAGCGACGCGTCGTTCTTCTGCCACCGCGCGTCCCGCAACACCCGCTCCGGCACGTTCTTGAACCGCATCGCGCAACCCAAATCCGACGAGACGCCGTCCGCCTTGTTGTAAATGAAGTACCGCGTCCGGTTCTTCGGATCCTCGATCCGCTCCCGCTCCAGCCGCGTAGCCCTAATAATCTCGTCCATGATCGTCACGGTTGTTGCCACCGCGATTTCCGGAGCGGTTGCGGTGGGCGTAATCGTGATTGCTAGCGTACTTGCGGTTGAGGTTGCGGTTCGGCGTTTGGCGGATGGTTTCTTAGGCATAGCGTTCAAATAGGATCGTTCATTAGACCATTTGATGGCGCAGCAGGGCAAGAGAATCACCGGCCCGGCGTCCCATAAATTGATATAATTTTTTAGCCTCATTTAGGTATATATGCAACGAGAATATTATTCCGAGACCATCTCAACATTCCTAAATTCTAAGCCCGACGAAATTCTAAGCAGGTTAGTTAGAAATAATGATTTCGCTTTAGAACAAACCCAGCGCGATGCATGGTTAGAAGAAATTGCTATTTTGCATAAAGTTCTCTCTTCTCATCAAGGATCGATCTATTTTGAATATTCAATTCCGCGAATGGGAAAACGAATTGACGTTGTGCTTCTTATCGGACCAGTGATTTTTGTGCTTGAATTTAAAATAGGTGAAAAAGAGTTTACATCATCTGCTTTAGATCAAGTTTGGGATTACGCTTTAGATTTGAAGAACTTTCATGAATCAAGTCATGATCATTTTATCGCCCCTATTCTAATTGCTACCAATGCAAAACACGCTGCCCCATTTGTTGCTGCAACGCCAAAGGATGATAAGTTACTTGCACCAATTAAAAGCGATGTAAAACTGCTTAACGCAGTGATTCAAGACGTTCTGAAATTTACTTCAGGAAACGACGTGGATCGATCAATATGGGAACGTGGGAGATATTGTCCTACCCCAACAATCATTGAGGCGGCGATGGCTCTTTATAATGGTCATTCAGTTAAAGAGATCTCCCGCAATGATGCAAGTGCAATCAATCTCAGTAAAACATCCGACACAATATCAGACATCATTCACTCTTCAAAGGAAAAATCTCAAAAATCTATTTGTTTTGTGACCGGCGTGCCGGGTGCTGGCAAGACACTGGTTGGCCTCAATATTGCGAACATACATATTGATAAATCTAATGACCTTTATAGTGTTTTTCTATCGGGCAATGGGCCACTCGTTGCGATTCTTCGCGAAGCATTAGCACGAGATAAGATACGAAATGAAAAAGCGAAAGGACGTAAAATCAAGAAAGGTGAAGCAATGAGCGAAGTAAAGGTGTTTATTCAAAATGTTCACCATTTTCGTGACGATTGCCTTGTTAATATAAAAAACCCTCCCATCGAACATGTTGCATTATTTGATGAAGCGCAAAGGGCTTGGGATTTGAAACAGACTTCGAATTTCATGCTTAGAAAGAAGAATACGCCCAATTTCAATCAGTCCGAACCTGAATTTTTAATTTCCTGTCTTGATCGTCACGCAGATTGGGCGGTTATAGTATGTCTTGTGGGCGGCGGACAAGAAATTAACACGGGTGAAGCAGGAATAAGTGAATGGATTGAAGCGCTAAACCGCTCGTTTCCAGATTGGAATATTTACATATCCTCTCAGCTAACCGATAGCGAGTACGGCGCTGGCGACGCATTAAAGAAATTAAAATCGCATAGTAATGTTGTTCTTAAAGATGAATTGCATCTTGCGGTATCGATGCGATCGTTCCGTGCTGAGAACGTTTCGTTACTGGTTAAACAATTACTTGATCTTAATATTACTGAGGCGTGCAAATCATTTAGCAATCTGAAAGCAAAATATCCCATCGTTATGACTCGTAATTTTTCCAAAGCAAAACAATGGCTGAAAAAACAGGCAAGAGGGTCTGAACGATATGGCATAGTAGTTTCCTCCCAGGCCGAACGATTAAAACCACATGCAATAGATGTGAAATCACCGATGGACCCTATTCATTGGTTTCTTGATGGAAAGGAAGATGTGCGTTCATCGTACTATCTTGAAGATGTTGCCACGGAATTTCACGTTCAGGGTCTTGAACTTGATTGGGCGTGCGTAACTTGGGACGCCGATTTTCGATATACAAAAAATGGATGGGAGCATCGATCTTTTTGTGGAGATTCTTGGAATTACATAAGGAAATTGGAAAGACAAGCCTATCTTAAAAATGCCTATCGCGTTCTTTTAACTCGTGCTCGACAAGGTATGGTGATTGTTGTGCCCGAAGGCGATTCAGAAGATTTAACACGAAAGCACGAGTATTATGATCCAACTTTTGAATATCTGAAAGAAATAGGCTTCTCGATTATTTAAAAAAACGTTCACTATATCGAAACTAAAAAATGCGATCTTACATTGGGATCACCGATATCGACTGGTTCTCATATCTTTCTTCCAAGCCAGGTGTTGACGAAGTTAACTTTTGGCGTCCTGGCGGGAATTCGGTCTTTCGAGCTATCAACCCAGGAGAATTGTTTCTATTTAAACTTCATAGTCCGAGCAATTTCATAGTTGGTGGAGGAATCTTTACCCACTTCTCTATATTGCCTGTTAGTGTTGCGTGGGAGTCCTTCGGTGAGAAAAATGGTGCTATATCTTTAGCAGATATGCGAACGCGAGTGGATAAATATCGTCCTGAGGCTAGGCGGCCCAACTACGATTACAATATTGGCTGCATTCTCCTATCAAATCCGTTCTTTTTTCAGCGGCCCCAGTGGGTTCCGGCGCCAAGAGATTTTAGTATGAATATTGTGCAAGGTAAAACCTATGATCTATCAATTGGTGCGGGAAAAGAATTATGGCAGGCATTGTCCAGCAACCTTCCAGCGTCCCCTGCGATACAACTATCTTCACTTGAAGAGCGTAAAAGAACAGGTTCGCCGATCACCGTTTTTCCACGCCTAGGGCAGGGCTCCTTTCGAGTACTTATCACGGATTTGTATAAGAGACGTTGCGCAGTAACCGGAGAAAAAACTTTACCAGCTCTGGATGCTGCGCATATTAAACCATTCAATGAAGATGGCCCCCATCAAACTAGCAATGGAATTCTGCTCCGTTCAGACATTCATAAGCTCTTCGATCGCGGGTATGTAACTATAACACCAGATTATCACTTTGAAGTCAGTAAACGAATTAGAGAGGAGTTTGAGAATGGCCATGAGTACTATGCTCTGCATGGCTCAACAATCCAGGTCCCTTCCGACCCTCATAAACCAAATCTAGAATATTTAAGATATCACCGTGAACATAAGTATCTCGGTTAATCAATCTTATTGGCGAAAACATTAAAAATGATGAACCTCCCCCTTTTCATCTTCTACAAAGACCAGATGATCGTTACGGATAAAACTGAGATCGTTCAACAGACCGAACGGGATTTTCTGAAAAGCATCGAAGTGTTCGATTCGTCCGGGCAGCGCGTCCAGGCAAGTCCGGCGAGAAATTCCATTGTTTTCTCCGAAGGAAGCAGCCCGACGGTTCAGGAAAAGGCCCTCAAAGAAAAAATCGCGAAGTTTTTACAGTTATCGGGCAACCCCGTGAAGGGAATTGACGACATGAGTCTGGAACAGACCGTGAAAGCGTCTATAGACTGGCTGAAAGCGGGCGAATGGAAAACTTACCGCAGGGGCAGTCGATTATTTTGGACCATGATGCTGCCGTGCGGGCTGATCCCCTTTGCGATCGGATTGTTTAAAATTCCGATGAACTCTACGGCGCTCTTCATCTACGCCGGATGCTTTGCCGGCTCCGTGCTGATCATCGCCATGCTGCACCGAACGCTTTACGCCAAGCCCAGGTTTTCGGATCCCAGCCGCGCGTGATCATCGACGAGTGGTTCAGGCGGTGCTTGCGAAAGAAGAGCTACGCCTCAAAAGCCGCCGCGTTAAGAGTGGCCGAAGACCAAATGCGTAGGCAGCCGACAGGCCTCATCTTAAAAGTGTACTTATGCGCTCAGTGCAAGAAGTATCACCTGACTTCAAAGTCGTGAGATCCGCCTGTCATCGATGCGACAGAATTTCTAACCGACGCGCTGACCTTCTTTAAACCCGCCTTCTCCGCGCATTGAACTAATCCGCTGATTTTTTGATTTCATCATATTTCTTACGCTATGCGTAAATCTTGGGCAGGCGCCAAAACGCGCTGCCATATTGACATCTAATGTATATACATTTATAATTATGACGATAAGAGTTACGGCTTTTGAATGGGACGAACACAATTCAAGGCATATTGAATTGCACCCTGAACATCCTCTCTCCAAGGATTTCATCGAGGAGATGTTCGCCGGCGGCGATTTTAAAGTCCGAAGAACCAGGATGGATCGATATATCGCTTACGGCAAACATCCCGACGGACCCTATCTGGCCGTTGTGTTTGCAGTTAAGGGGGGAGGAAGAATCCGCCCAATATCCGCGCGCGAAATGGAGTCGTGGGAGAAGCGCCTATTCCGGAGAAAATAAATGAAGCAACTTAAAAAGATACCATTAAAATCACTGGCCGAGATTCCACAATTTAAGTCAGAGAAGGAAGAGTCTGAGTTTTGGGATACTCACTCCATCGCAAAAATCTGGAACCAGCTTGAGGTCTCAGACATCACCCTATCCAAACCGCTAAAAACAAAAATTAACGCGAGGCGAAAAGCAAAAAAGCTCATATCCTTACGCCTGGAAACTGAACAAATCGAGTTTCTAAAAATGGTAGCGGAGAAAAAAGGTGTTGGTTACTTAACTTTGATTCGCATGTGGGTGTCAGAAAGACTTTCAGCTGAAAACAAAAACTTATACCGCTAATGTACAATAAACTTATTAACCATGTCTGAATATTATAATTCTCAACGGATAAAGGGGTTGTACGATCCCGCTTCGAAAGACGCGTTCAAGCTGTCGCGGTCGAAGATCGATCTGTTTACGGCCTGTCCGAGGTGCTTTTATTACGATCGCAAATTGGGCGTGGGACGGCCGCCGGGGTTTCCGTTCGCGCTGAACTCCGCCGTGGACGGTTTGTTGAAAAAAGAATTTGACGCGTATCGCGCGAAGGGGACGAAGCATCCGCTGATCGAGAAATACGGCGTGGACGCGCGGCCGGTTCCGCACAAGGACCTGGAGAAGTGGCGGCACAACTTCACCGGCATCCAATACCTGCATCGGCCGACGAACTTCCTGGTGTTCGGCGCGATCGACGATCTTTGGCAGAACTCGAAAGGCGAGTATATCGTCGTGGATTATAAAGCGACCGCGAAAAATGAAATGATAACGGCGCTTGATAAAGAGTGGCAGGACGGATACAAGCGGCAGATGGAAGTGTATCAGTGGCTGCTGCGCCAAAACGGCTACAAAGTTTCGGATACGGGATACTTCGTTTACTGCAACGGACAGATGGATCGCGGCGCGTTCAACGGCAGGCTCGATTTTGAAATCACCCTCATCCCATATACCGGGAGCGATGCGTGGGTGGAGAAAACGATCGTCGCGGCGCATCAATGTTTAAACGGCTCCGCGATTCCGGTCGCCAGTGCAAATTGCGACTATTGCAGTTATATCGAGACGATCGGAAAATATAAATAAGAACGGGTGAAATGATGGACCCATTTGAAATATCGGCGAAGGAAACGGCGGAGCTCTGGAAAAAGGGCGAAATAAAGCTTCTGGACGTCCGCGGAGAAGATGAGCGGCAGCTCGCTAAAATTGAAGAGGTCCCCATGATAGACCAGGAGTTGGCTCAGAAAATTATCGCCGAGTGGCCGAAAGATACCGCGATCGTGATCCATTGCCACCACGGGATCCGGAGCATGGACGCGGCATCGTACTTTATAAGAGAAGGTTTCAGCAACGTTAAAAGCTTAACGGGCGGCATCGACGCGTGGTCTTGCGAAGTAGATCCTTCGATTCCACGATATTAGCCGCGCTCTTACTGCACTTTCGTAAGCAAAGGAATTTTTACAATGAGCCGATTTCGTGACGCGAGTTATTTAAAGTCGGTCTACAATCCGACTGAGCTGGGGGAGAGCGTCGCTGAAGTGGCTTTCGTGGGGCGCTCGAACGTTGGGAAGAGCACCGTCCTAAACGCGGTCTGCGGCCGGAAGGAACTCGCAAAAACTTCTCAGACTTCGGGCCGGACTCGGACGATCAACGTGTTTCATCTGGGCAGGAATAAATGGCTCGTGGATCTGCCCGGGTATGGGTTTGCGGCAGGGCCCAAAGATGACATGCGTAAATTTAAGATGATGCTTGAAGGCTATCTGCTCAGCCGGCCAACTTTGCGGCTCGTGGTCATGCTCGTGGATGGAAATGTAGGCGCGACAAACCTCGACGCTGGCATGGCGATATGGCTCCAGCGCCGCGACATTCCCTATATGGTCGTGGCTAACAAGTGCGATAAAATTAGCGCTTCTAAACAGAACGACAGCCGCAGAGGCGTCGCAAATCGGCTTGGGATGGACATTGAAGAGGTGCGCTGGATCAGCGCGGAAAAAGGCACGGGGGTTAGCGCGCTTGCGAACGAAATCGCGGACATCCTCGAACTAACTTAACCGCGTTGGACCTGCGCGCCGCAGATTTTAACGCGGCAGTTTTGTAAGGGGTTACTCATATCGGAGCGCGTCGATGGGATGGAGAGCCGCGGCTTTGCGGGCGGGCCAGAGGCCGAAACCCACGCCGACTGCGAGCGAAAAGAGGACCGAAACTAAAACCGATTGCGCCGAAACCGCCGTCGTCCAGCCCGCGACAGACGACAATACAAACGATATTCCGCAGCCCAGCACGATCCCGCAGACTCCCCCCGCAACACTTACGACCACCGCTTCAATCAGAAACTGAGACAAAATGTCATTTTGCGTGGCGCCTACCGCTTTGCGGAGGCCGATCTCGCGCGTGCGCTCCGTTACCGACACCAGCATTATGTTCATAATGCCGATCCCTCCCACCATGAGCGAAACGAACGCGATGGAACCCAAAAGCCAAGTCATCGTTTTACTGGTTTCAGATAACGCCGATTGTATGTCCGCCATGTTCCGAATCTGAAAACTGTCTTGCTGCGACGGTGGCAGTCGGTGAGATCGAATAACAAGCTGCTTGATTTGCTCCTGGACCGATTCCATGCTTTGCTGGTCGACGACCTCAACATCGATGTTGTCCACATATTCTTTGCCGAACAGCCGCTTCATGGCGGTTTCAACCGGAACGATCACCAGATCGTCTTGATCGCGGAAAGTGTTGGCCCCCTTTTCCGGGAGGACGCCGATCACCTGAAAATTCACTTTGTTTATTTTGATCATTTCGCCGATGGGGCTTTTTCCGTTGAACACTTCGCGCACGATCGTGCGGCCCACCACGGCGACGCGGGAGCGCTGCGTGTTCTCGGTTTCGCTGAAAAATCGTCCAAGGTCCGGAACCGATGCGCGCATCGGCGCGTAGTCCGGAGAAGTCCCCTGCACCTGAGTGTTCCAGTTTTTGTTGCCGAACACTATCTGTCCCCGCCCGGACACCGACGGCGAAGTTCGGACCACATTGGGAATATCGCTGCGCATCTGGCGAGCGTCTTCCATGGTAAAGCGCGTAACATCTCCGCTTTGAAGCGCCACGCCGCCCGAACGCGAGGAACCTGGCCGAACCGCCAGAAGGTTTGAACCCATGGATGAGAGCTGCTTTTCGAGCGATTCTTTGGCGCCCGTGCCCAGCGCCAGCATAGCGATCACCGAACCCACTCCGATCAAGATGCCTAGCATTGAAAGTCCGGTACGAACTTTGTTGGCCGCCAGCGATCGCCAGGCCTGCTTGAAGTGCTGAAAGAATTCCGACAGCGAATCGCGAAAAGAAAATTTATCGGGTCCAGCTGAACCCCGTAACGCATGGTTTTCAGGAACCGCAATGGAACGCGAAACCGATTTATTTGAAGGTTTTTCAATATCCGACACCACCGCGCCGTCGCGCATTTTGATCACGCGCTTGGCGTATTCGGCAATTTCCACTTCGTGCGTGACCAGAACGATCGTGATGCCCTGCTCGTTCAGCGTTTTAAAAATATGCATGATCTCGCCCTGCGATTTCGAGTCCAGGTTCCCGGTGGGCTCGTCCGCGAATAAAATATGGGGATTGTGCACCAAAGACCGCGCGATCGCCACGCGCTGCTGCTGACCGCCGGAAAGTTCGTTCGGTTTGTGGTCCAGCCGCGAGCCCAGACCCACCTGTTCAAGCAGTTGGCGCGGATCGGCGGCGCGGGCGGAGGAATGTCCGTAGATTAAAGGGAGCGCAACGTTTTCTAGAGCGGAAGTGCGCGTCAGAAGGTTAAACTGCTGGAACACGAACCCGATCGTCGAGCGGCGCAGCTCGGCGAGCTTGTTCTCAGAGAGTTTAGAAACCTCTTCGCCTAATAGTTTATAGGAGCCCGAATCGGGAGTGTCGAGCAGGCCAAGCACATGCATCAAAGTTGATTTACCGGATCCGGACGGTCCCATGATCGCCACGAATTCCCCTGCGCCAATTTTGAGCGAAACACCCTGCAGGGCCTTCACCAAATTATCGCCCATGGCGTAAGTTTTACGGAGATCTTTGATTTCAATCAGCATGTGAGAATCGCGATGCGATATTCTATCTGCGCCGTCCGCCGAACGGAGATAGCGGACTGCTGCCGCCCGAACTTTTATCGCCGATCGTAATCTCAGGCACAAGCACGGTGTCGCCTTCCGCAACACCCCCAATAATTTCTACGCGTTTGCCGTCAGTGTCTCCGATTTTCACATCCTTAGGAATGGGGCGCGCTTTTTTGCTTCCATCTGGATTCGGCGCCAGCACTTGCGCTCCTTGATCAGTATTATTAATAGTGGCCTGCGGCACGAGGAGCACGGCATCTTTTTTCTGGATGATGAAACTGATATTGGCCGTCATGCCCGAGCGCATGAATTCAGGGACGGATGCTGGCAGGACGTCCACTTCATAGGTCGTGACATTGCTTACGGTTTTGGCCTCAAAAGCAATGTGATCCACTCGCGCCGCAATGCTATCGTTCGGATAAGCGTCCAAAATAATTTCGGCTTTTTGGTTAATTTTTACGCGCGCGATGTCGGTTTCGTCCACCTGCGCTTTCACGATTAACCGGTCAGACATGACGAGCGGCGCATCCGCGGCGGTTAAAGTTTGGCCCGGTTCCATGCTCCGCGCGATAATGATTCCCGACATCGGCGCTACCAGCGGCACCGCTTTATAAACTTCCTGCCAATGCGCGAGTTCTTCGTCGCCTTTAGCCCTCGCCGCGTCCAATAACGCCGCGCGCTCCGTCGAGCTCATCCGCGCCAACACCTGCCCCTTCCTCACGCTCTGGCCTTCCTTCACTAGAATTTCTTCGATGCGCCCCGCGATGGGAGCTTTGATCTCGAGGCGGTTCTGCGGCAGAACTTCGCCCGTGGCCAAAATGGAAATTTTCAAGTTCCCCCGTTCCACTTGTACCGCAGTGTAGCGTGGTTTATCATTTCCGCGCTTTTTAAATTTATAGTAGGAGCCCCCCGCGGCGAGCGTGAGCATCAATATGATCAATATTTTTTTCTTCATGTTAAAATCCTTTTCCTTGAGCTTTTTTCCACGCCGCTCCCGCCGTCGCCGCATCGCGCAGCGCCGAGAGGTTTTGTTTTTGCGTGTTAATTAAGTCGCTTTCGATAATATCCCAGTCCTGAAAAGAAATAAGCCCCGTTGAATACTGCGCCCGGGCGATTTGCGCTCGCTCCTCGGCGGCCGCGAGGAATTGCCGCTGCACTTCCGAAGCCCCGAGCGCGTCCCAAAAACCGGCGTAAGCGTTTTCAAGCGCCATTTCAATTCCGCGGCGCGCGCTTTCCAGCTGAGCGGAAGATTTTTTGAGCTCAACCTTCGCCTGGCGAATGTTAAACAGATCGTGAAGACCCGAAAAAATTGGATACGATGCTACTAAGCCGGCGCTCCAGCTGTCGGTGTCCAACGGAAATTCGCTGCCTCGGCGGCGGCCCGAAGCGGACGCGGACAACTCTGGAAAAAATCCGGAACGCGCGGCTTTGACTCCCGCTTGCGCCTGGCGGACCAATGATTCCTGCTTCCTATAAGCTGGCGTTTGGCGCGCAAGCGCGGCAATGTCTGCAGCTTCCGATGCTGAGTCTGCTGTAAAAGTTCCCGTCACGGCCAGCGCCGAGTAGAAATCGGCCCCGAGCGATTGAGACAGTTCTCTTTGACTAACTTTTAAGCCTCGCAGCGCGCGCGCCATTTCGAATTCGGCTTGAGCAAGCTGAGCAGCGGCGCGCAAATAGGAGCCGCGGTTTTCCCGCCCCGCCTCAAATCGAAGTTTGATCAGTCGCCTATTTTCCACGCGGCGATCACGAATTTTCGTTAACAGGATAATATTTTCCTGCGCGTTTAAAAGATCGATGAACGAACTGCGCAGCGACAGCGCCAGGGCCGCTTCGGCCAGAGCCAGGTCCATGCGCGAGCTCTCGAGGCGCGACCGCGCGATCTCGCGCCCCGCCTGCGTTTTGAACCCGGAGAAAAGCGATTGCTGGACCGTCAGCGCTCCCGAATAGCTGTTGCCGGTCGAGCCCGCGGTTCCGCCGCCCGAAAGGCGCGTTTCGGTCCCCGTCCTCGAATAGTCGGCGCTCGCCGAAGCTTGAGGAAAATAATCCGATCCCGCGGCGCGCCACGAAAGCTCCGCTGAGTCCAGCGCCAGTTTCGCCGCCTGGAGATCCGTGTTATTCTCTTTGGCGACCCGCACCGCATCGTCCCAAGCGAGCGGCACGACCGATGGAGAGACAGTCTCGGCGAGCGAATTGAATGCCGGCGCGGTTAAAAAGACGCAGAAAAGTAATAACGCTTTATGAACGGGATTTGAGGTCGAGGAAGAAGTTATCATAAGGTTGTTGCGCAAAAAACTCATTAGACCTGTCCGCGGCGCGTAGATGTTTCCGCTATTTATCAAAAAGAAGGTACAATATGCCGGTATCGATGAAGACCAAGTACATTAGAATGATCCGCGGAATGAAGAAGCGCGGAAAGCGCGAATGGGCCGTTTACATTTTGCGCTGCGGCGACGGGACGCTGTATACCGGCATCGCCAAAGACGTCGAAGCGCGAATCGAGAAGCACCAAACGGGAAAGGGCGCGGCCTATACCCGGACGCACCGCCCCGTAACGCTCGTCCATAAGGAAGAAAAATTTACGCGCTCCAAAGCGCTCATCAGGGAAGCTCAAATTAAGCGGCTCCCCCGGCTTCAAAAAGAAAAACTATTTATGGCCGCTTCGATAAGCATCGATCAAAATTAACCTGATATGATCAAGAACATAAAATCAATTTGCGTCTTTTTATCCTCAAGCGATGAGGTGGATCCCGTTTATTTCAAAGTCGCGGAGGAAGTGGGGTTCGGCATCGCCGAACGCTGGTGGACGCTCGTGTACGGCGGGAGCAACATTGGTTTGATGGGTCAGCTGGCCCGCGCCGCGGACAAGAACAAAGGGAAAGTTGTTGGGATCATCCCCGATGTGCTCCATAAAAAAGTTCCGCAGCTGGGCGGCCCTCACGAGTTGATCGTGACCTCGGATCTCCGGCAAAGGAAGACGATCATGGAACTGAAGGCCGACGCGTTCATCGCGCTGCCGGGCGGATTCGGGACTCTGGAGGAATTGCTGGAGATCCTAACCCTGAAACAACTCAAGTATCATTCAAAGCCGGTAGTGATACTAAATACGAAAGGCTTCTACGATCCGTTGATCGACCTTTTTGAGCGCATGTTCGAACAAAAATTCGCCAAGCACAAGCACCGTGAACTTTATTTCGTTGCCAAGACCTCTCAGGAAGCGTTTAAGCACATTGAAAAAATATGATAAATTCCCCTTCCGATGAATAAAATTTTCCCGGCGCTTTTTTTTCTATTTCAAATCATTCCGACCTTGCAGGCTTGCGTTCCTCAAATAGCTCCCCGCTGCGCGGCTTGCGAAGCGACTAACCATGAAATTTGCGCCGCGGAAAACCACCATTGCATCCGCGCGGTCGTTAAAAAATGTTCTTCGTGCGAATCGAACGCATCCGGAGAAACGGTTAAAAAGTACGAGATGACGCAAAAAGAAAACGATTGGATAGGACATAAGTGCCCGGTTTCAGAATACAAGGAGCTAATAAACTCGAACAACCGGTTTCTTCACCACCAAGCGGAAAGTTTAAATTATCCCAGTTTTGTCTCTCCGAATACATTCCAAAAAACACCGCGATCCAATCTCGACTTTGATCGCGGCATCGATCGGCC
>JANLTE010000268.1:0-3000 GCA_031362785.1 Elusimicrobiota bacterium | reverse complement strand
CCACGCCTTCGCGTTCCAAACATTCGATAATAATTTCAGCGCCAGTTTTTTGCATGGGGTTGATCGCTTATGGGGTTAGACTAGCTTTGCGCCGTAGGAACTAGACGAAGAGTATTTCGAATACCGGTAGAGAAAAGTATTCTTCATATTCTTATCCTGCGCTTTCCAGCGGGAGAGCCGAACTTTGATTTCCGTTTCGGTTAAACGAACGGTTAAATATTTATCGGCGAAACTCCAGAGGACGCTGTCGCCGTCCTGCAGAACGGAAAGCGCGCTCCCGATCGCCGCTTCGGGCGAGATGTGGACGATCGCCGGAATATGGCCCGGCAAATTGACGCGGCCGTCGGTTAAAATCATGACGGAATCGTTTAAGTTGCGCTCATCGAGCGCCCGGGTTAGCGACGCCAGGCGCGGCATCCCGGGACTTCCCCTCGGACCGCAATAACGCAAAACGAGCACATCGCCCTTTTTAATTTTTTTAGCCATAATGGCGGACACGCATTCGCCCTCGGAATTAAAAACGCGGGCAGGACCGCTGCCCGTGAGCGCCGCATCCTTTAAACCAGCAACGCGAAAAATAGCGCCTTCGCGCGCGAGGTTTCCTGAAATAATCGCAAGGCCCCGCTGCTTCTTCACGGGGTGGTCCACCTTGAAGGGCGATTTACTGTACGACATTTCCCTGGCAAGTTCAGCGATATTTTTTCCCATCACGGTTGGGCTGGGCTGAATAAATTGAACCAATGAAGACATGAGCGCCGAGAGGCCGCCCAGCTTCGCAAACTCTGCCAGCGGAATCTCGCCCAATTTATTAAACGGAACGATCTGCGGAATTTTGCCCGCCGCGTCATTGAACGCCGTCAGAGGCAAAGGCACCCCCGCCTCATATGCAACCGCGGTTAAATGCAAAACGACGTCGGTGGATGAGCCCATGGCCATATCGACGCACAGCGCGTTATGGAACGAGGCCTGGGAGAAAAATCTCTTCTGCGAAATTTTCTGTTTGGACATCTCAGCGATCCTTTGTCCTCCCCACTTCACGCTCTCAAAAATTTCAACCGGCGGGATTGGCGCCGCGGGCTGCTTCTGCTGCACTGTTTTATCTTTATGAAAAATATGATCAAGGGTGCCCAGCTTGGCAAGTCCCATGGCCTCCACCAACGCAAGCATGGGCCATTGGCTATAAACGGGCGGCATTTTTTCTTTGGATTCGATGGTAATGTTTAGTTCCGGCCAGGCGGCATAGTTCGGAAGAAAAAGCGTGGGAACTCCGCAGCGCGCTGACGACATCATCATGCCAACCAGGGAATTCGTGGACCAGGGGATCATCACCAAGCCGTCCAAATGCTCTTCTTGAATGATGAGCTCAATTTGGTCGGCGACGATATCCCGGGAAGGAAGCCCGTAATGGATGGTGGAATGTCCGTTCGAACCATTTTCGCCGCCATGTTTATATAAATGGTGAAACCCGTTTGCGTGCAGGGCGTCGGCGCTGCCTGAAATTCCAAGGAAGACGGGACGGCATCCGTGAGACGCGATGGAGCTTTTAAGGGCCTCGATAAAACCCGAATGGAACTCCAAGAACCTGGGCGAGTTCCATCCGATGATTCCCACTAAAGGGCCGACGGAGAAAGGAACAGAGGAACCCTCAGCCATTGTCTCCTTCGTATTTTTTTCCTGCGCGATTGATTTCTTCATTTTAAGTTTAGTCATAGCAATAAAACCGTGGTATTTTACCAATTTTTGAGCTGAATAAAGAATATAATTTTAATTTCTCCCCTTCTTGCGCACGCCATCCTTGAGCAATTTATACTCAATAGAATCTACGAGCGCCTGCCAGGAAGCCTCAATAATATTTTCTGATACGCCGATGGTGACCCATTCGTCTTTAGCGTCGCGGGACTCGATCAGAACGCGGACCTTCGCCTTCGTACCAGCCTCGGCGTTGATCACGCGGACTTTGAAATCCGTTAAAGTAACTTTGGCCAAGGGCGGATAAAAAGGTTCCAGCGCCCGACGGAGAGCGTTATCGAGCGCGCTCACTGGCCCGTCGCCTTCAGCCACCGTGTGCTTCTCCACTCCGTCAACGGAAAGCTTGACGGTCGCCTCGGAAATCACTTTTCCACCAGGCGAACTCATTTCATCGCTCACTCGAAATCCTTTTAGATCGAAAAATTTCTTGTGCTGGCCCAACGCCCGCCGAACCAATAGCGCGAACGACGCTTCAGCGCCCTCAAATTGATAGCCCTGATGTTCCATTTTCTTGACTGATTCGATCACGTTTTTGACCGCGGAAGAATTCTCGGAAAAATCGAGCTTCAATTCCTTGGCTTTGAGCAGGACGTTGGATTGACCCGAAAGTTCGGAGATTAAAATTCTGCGCTGATTTCCGACGATCGCAGGGTCGACATGCTCATAGGTTTTCGTGTGGCGCGCCATGGCGGAAACATGCACGCCGCCTTTATGCGCGAACGCGGAAAAACCAACGTAAGGTTGATGGTCGTTCGGGACGATGTTTGCGATTTCGGAAACGTAACGCGATACTTCCGTCAGCGCTTGGAACGCGGAATCCGTCACGCAATCGATCCCGAGCTTTAACTTTAAATTGGCGATGATCGAGATTAAATTGGCGTTGCCGCATCGCTCTCCATAGCCGTTCGTGGTGCCCTGGACCAGAGCGACGCCTTCTTCAACCGCGGCGATCGCGTTAGCCACGGCGCAATCCGTATCGTTATGCGTGTGGATGCCGAGCGCCGCGTCCGGCAAGCTCCGCCGCACGGTCTGAACCACCTGCGCCACCATTGAAGGAATGTTGCCTCCGTTCGTGTCGCAGAGCGTCAAATTATCCGCCCCCGATTCATAAGCCGCGCGCAGCGTCGCCAGAGCGTATTCCGGGTTCGCGCGGTATCCGTCAAAAAAATGTTCCGCGTCATAGATCGTTTCAAGGCCCTTGGATTTTAAAAACCGCACGGAGTCGCGGATCATCTTGATGTTTTCGTCCAG
>JANLTE010000241.1:0-2424 GCA_031362785.1 Elusimicrobiota bacterium | reverse complement strand
ACCGCCACGACTCCATCGGCCGGAGGATGCTTTCGCGCTCGGCGAACTGGCTGACCTACAAGGTGACGGGACTTTATTTGCACGACTATGCCTGCGCGATCAAAGCGTACCGAAAAAGCCTTTTTAAAGGCGTGCACCTTTACGGTGAAATGCATGTTTTCCTTCCCGCCTATCTCTATGGCCGCGGAGCCCGCGTGACCGAAATACCGGTCAAGCACCATGAGCGGTTGGGAGGCGTTTCCAAACACTATTTCATGAAAGCGGTGAAAGACATTTCGGACCTGCTCACCATTCAATTCCTTTCCCAGCACATGGACCGGCCCCTGCTTTTTTTCGGCAGCTTCTGCCTGATCTTCTGGTTTTTAGGGTTCGCTTCTGCCGCGACTGCGGTACTGTTAAAAATTTTTGAGGTTCGAAACTTCGCGCAAACGCCTCTGCCGATTTTATCTTCCTTTTTCATTTTAATGGGCTTCCTGCTCTTCATGATGGGATTTCTCGCCGAGCTCATGGTCCGCATTTACTGCGAGACCCAAAAAATCACGCCCTATATCATTAAGGACACGATTGAAAACAAATAGTCTAAGAGTCGGGGTGGTGGGGCTGGGTCTTATCGGACAGCGCCGGGCGAAAGTCATTTCTGAAAATTTGCGAAGCGCGCTCGCCTGGGTGGTCGACTCGAACTCCGAAGTCGTTAAAAAAACCGCAAAGGAATATGGCGTTTTAGGATTTACCGATTGGAAAAGTGCCCTCCGATCCAAGCAATCTGACATAGTCGTCGTTTCCACTCCCAATTTTTTATTGGCGCCCATTTCCTGCGCAGCCATGACGCTGGACCATCACGTATTAATAGAAAAACCAATGGGAAGCAATTTGAAAGACGCGATTCAAATTTTTCGGACTGCGAAAAAAACAAAGCGGCACCTTAAAATCGGATTTAACCACCGCTACCATCCGGCAATATCAAAAGCACATCAATTATTTAAGATAGGCGTGATTGGCCCAATTATCAACATCCGCTGCCAATATGGACACGGCGGACGAAAAGGCTACGAAAAAGAATGGCGGGGAAACCCTCGACTGGCCGGCGGAGGAGAGCTCACCGATCAGGGGGTTCATGTCATCGATTTAATTCAATGGTTTTGCGGAACGCCTAATAAAGCCTGTGGATTTTTGCAGACCGCGTTTTGGCCGATCCGCCCTTCAGAGGACAATGGTTTTGCGCTCCTCCGATTCTCGAGCGGTTCGGTCGCCAGCTTTCATACAAGCTGGACTCAGTGGAAAAACCTATTCAACTTTGAAGTTTTTGGCACAAAGGGAAGTTTAAAAATCACAGGGTTGGGGGGAAGTTATGGAACGGAAACCCTGACGTTGACGCGGAGAAAGAAGGAAGGCGGCGCGCCGGACCAAACGGTAGAAAGCTTTACGGGACCAGACTTATCCTGGAAACAGGAGTGGGAAGATTTCGTAAACGGGATACTTCTTAAAAAGCCGTACCTTGGCACCGCGCAGGAAGGACTTTCTGTCATGAAGACGCTTCAGGCGATATACCGTTCCCACCAATCTCAAAAAGTCGTTTTGGTCCTATGAAGAAAGCGCTGATCACCGGAATCACTGGACAGGACGGGTCGTATTTAGCGGAACATTTGCTGGGGCTTGGATACGAAGTTCACGGAGTCGTCCGACGCGTCTCTTCGACAAATCCAGACCAGCGGTTCTGGCGGCTGAACCAGATCCTTGAAAAAATTAAAATTCATTCCGCTCCCCTGGAAAGTTACCCCAGCATCTGTAAAATCATGCAAAAAGTGGAGCCGGATGAGTGCTATCACCTGGCCGCGCAAACTTTTGTTAGTTACTCCTTCGAAGACGAGTTTTCAACTTTAAGCGCCAACATCAGCGGAACTCACTTTATCCTAGCCGCCATTAAATCCTGCGCGCCCAAGTGCAAAATTTTCTTCGCGGGATCAAGCGAAATGTTCGGGCGCGCGGAGGAGTCCCCTCAAAACGAAAAGACCCCGTTTCATCCGCGTTCAACCTACGGCATATCAAAAGTAACGGGTTTTGAACTCACCCGGAATTACCGCGAAGCGCACCAGCTGCACGCCTCGACCGGCATACTCTTCAACCACGAATCGCCGCGCCGCGGTTCCGAGTTCGTCACTCGAAAAATCACGTCGCACGTCGCTAAAATCAAAGCTGGAATCCTCAAGGAGCTGAAATTGGGCAGCACCGATTCAAGGAGAGACTGGGGCCACGCGAAGGAATATGTGGAGGCGATGCACCTCATGCTCCAACAAAAAACCCCAGGCGATTTCGTGCTCGCGACCGGCCAAACTCACACCGTTCAGGAATTCGTGGACTTAGCGTTTCAAGCCGCTGGCCTAGATTCCAAAAAATATGTCAAAACCGACCCATCTTTGTTCCGCC
>JANLTE010000229.1:0-7975 GCA_031362785.1 Elusimicrobiota bacterium | reverse complement strand
GGCACGCGCATCGACACCGTCACTGATTTGATATCAAAGACGGGGTCTCAAAGCGTGAGCATCGGCACCGGGTCTTACACCGTGCCTATCGTTAGAATTGAAGCCTATCCAAGAGACATCGGGAATTTCCACAGGGGCATCGCAAATTATGTAAATATAGCCAACAATACGAGTTATGGAACCAGCGGGAGTTTTGGGGCCGGCCAATTGAGATATAGCGGAGTGACCTCCAGCGGTACTTGGCGTATTGATAATCTTCCTCCCGGCGTTTATTCGCTTCGGCATCCGGTGAACCTGGATCCCAATGCCGGATACTACAACAACACTTCATTTGGATCCAACTATGAAACGAACGGGTCTGATGTCGCGAACGAAGAGAAGATCATATTAATCATGGACAACGGCGCGATACAATATTTAGATCCCCAAAACGGCAACTTGGAGTTCACCTACACGGCGGGATCTGAAGTGAGCGGGAGCATTCTCCTGCCTTCGGACATTCCAAGCGATACGCGTTTCCTATCGGTCATGGTCCAAAATGGCAAACGAGAGATCGTTAGCTGGCAGTCGGTTTATCTAAATGGAAATTCTGTGAATTACCGACTGACAAATCTGGCCAATGGCGATTATACCATCGTGCTTCGGGACGAAAATAAGGGGAGCCAAACCAATCCCGATCAATACAACACCGCGTCTCCCATTAATTTGCGGAAGTATGTGGCCAGACCCCTGGGCATCACGGTCACCGGAGGAAATCTCACTGGTCAAAACATTCAACTTCTGCGCGGGGGTTACATCGAGGGTAAACTTGCCATCGTGCGCATCTCGAGTTCCGGGGCGAAATCAACGGAACTCATTACCTCCAACAACGTCAGCCTTCTTCCTCAAGGATTTAAGATTTTCTCATTCGCTCCTTTCAGCCGGGAAACGGACTTTGGCGGCGACGTATCGCAAAACTGGAACGGAATGGGAAGCGGACCCTCCAGCTATTCGCTGAGCATCGATTCCGCGAAAGGGACGTTCCTCATATCGGCGGTCTATCCGGACACCGACATGCGGGTGGTTATTGGAGACCGCGATTTTGGCACTTCAGCAGGAGCCGGCAGCTTAAACGTCATCAAAGTCGAAAAGTCAGGCGTCCAGGTCAGCGCGGGCCAAACCCTGGACTTGGGAACCATTGAACTGCAATTGGGATTGACTCTCACCGGCTCTGTGGTTGACGTCAACAACAACCCGATTCCAAACATCCGGATGCAGGCAATACCTTCAGGGCAGGCCGTCCATGACGAAGGGGTCTCCCATTACAGCGATTTCAAGGGAAGTTTCACGATCACGGGAATTGACCCGACCTATCGCTATTACAATATTATTTTCGCCGGCAGGGAACGCGACGATCAATTCATATTTACTTCAGGCAATATCGAAACGCGCTATGCGCAAAAAATTGTTAAAAACGTGGAGGTGCGCAAGTCCTCGACCCCAATCAACGTTGTCCTTGAGCTCGGGCTTGGATCCATCAAAGGCCAGGTGACGACTTCCAACGGACGCCAGATGCGCATCCCGTTCGGCGATCAATTCGGTTTCCCGGGAGCGGTCATCATCGCTCAAAGACAGGGAGAAAATCCCATTTCAAATCCGCTTGGAGACATTGAAATTCTTACAGACCAAAATGGAAATTACACGGTGCCCAGATTGTCCACTGGAATCTATAATCTCTTCGCGATCAGTCTGGACTACGCGGTTAAGAAAACTTCTGTGTCGGTCGAATCCTCGGAGGTCACCCACAATATCGTCATCTCCACAGGGCTCACGCTTTCCGGCACCATTCGCAAAGCAGACGGATCCAAACCTCTGGAAGATACCGATATCAGTCAAATTATTGCCGCATCAAGCGATTTTTCTGAGCTGGCGATTGGCGCTAAACGAAAAGAAGGAAGCACGGGAGCGATTGACGGATATTCTTTCAGCGGCCTTAAATCAGGCATCGAATATACGATCATGTTTTTCAATCATGATGAAGAAATCATTGTGCCTCCAAACGCAACCGTCAGCATCACGACTGATACTTATCTGAATCTTATATACGCCCAATCGGCGCCAAAAGTCTTCATGAAGGGCAGAAAAACCGGAACCAAGGTGGGCGGTCTGGACCAGCAACGATTTGAATTTGATTGCTCTCAAGCCTTAAGAAACAAAACACTGGATGAAAAATCCGAGAGTTACTGGCAGCAAGTCGTCACAATCTTCAGCAGTGTCGGCGGAGCCGGAACGCTTTCAGCCGACCCGGAAGACACAAATCCAATCAATCCCAAGCGCAAAAAAGTGAGCTTATTCTATGTTCCCGCGGCGAACACAACTAAAATCGTGCTCAAGTTCCAATCCTATACCGACCAGTTGATACCGGGATCCAGCATCTATTATGTAGTCTCCTCAACTTTCGGCTATTATCTGGGCCTGGATGGACAACTTGTTTCTTCGGTGAACAATATGAACGGAAAGGTTCTCGGACTGGAAAATGATAATACTAGTTTTGATATCTCCGCGGGATCCTTCAAGAACCCAAATGGCACGCTCTTAGGCAGCACCTCAAGTGTTAGCGTTGGATTACAGAGCGTTGGAGTCGATATAGGGACCTCCGTCGTTTCAGCGGCACCCTCGTTCGGGGAATTGGAATCGGACCTGCCGCCCATCCTCAGCAGAGCTATCGATTCCATGCGCGAAATCCGCTCCAATGCGGCGATAGAGGCTCAAGCGCAAGCCGCGAGAAGCGGTATTAAAGCCGCCGGCGCGTTGACCGCGGCCGAAGTGGCCAACAATGTCCTTGGAAAATTCTACGACATTTTCCTGCCCGCCGGAGTGAACCGCACGCTGGCTCAAAACGCCAAAGTCGCGTTGGCCTACAGCACTTCGGTCACCGATTCCAGCGGCATCAACGTTTATTTCTACAACGATTCGGCCTCCACCGTCACAACCACTAACGGCGATCTTGTTCCGCCCGGCGCCTACGGAATCGAAACGGGCAGCCGCACGATCGACTCGGATAACCGCACGATTTCAGTCAGCGTCAACCACTTCACGGTATATGTCGTCGTTAACGCAACTTCGACCGTGCTCGGCGCGGGCGTGACCGTTAACACCGTGGGCAGCGGCTCAACTTCGGGAACGTTTACCAAAGGACAGGTGAACATCATCAACCTCACGGCCGGTACCACTTTTACATTGAACACAATACCCGTTTCCGGCGGCCTCGATGAAAACCATCTATTCACTTTAATCAGTACGGGTTCAGGTAATGCGGGCATTATCATGAACGTGCAATCTCATCTTCAAACGCTCAACGTCGCTGTGAACCAAGAATCGTTGATTGACTTAAACGACGATGGGCTTAAAGATATTTCCATGATCGTATCTGGAATCGCTGGAGCCGTTGCGACGGTTCGAATCGCGGCGCAGCTGGGGCTCTCGCTGCTCGAAGGCGCGGACTATACTGGCTCAGAAATTTTAGCATTCAACTTCCCGAATCCATTTGATCCAACGAAACAGGGATTCCTGTTCACGGCAAATAAAGCGGCGGGCGGACCGGCTTCAGCATCGGTGACAGGAGCGACCGCTATCCGCTATGCTTTACCCTCATCCCTTGGCGCTGGGACGGTAGGCGTAACCCTGGAAATCTTCGATGTGTCCGGCGACCTTGTCAAAAAATACGATTTCGGCACTCGCTCCACCGGCAAGTACCACTACGGCGATTGGGACGGTAAAAATGAAGGCGGGGAAATCGTTGCCAGCGGCGTATACATGGCTCGGCTCAGCATCAACGGCGCGGGCAAGAGCAAAATTTTCAAAATGGCCGTCGTGAAATAATCGGATAACACCGTGAATACATTTAAACTAAACTCGAGCGGGAAACAGAGAGCGGGATTGATGAATCCCAAAGCTCAGAGCCTCTTGTTGCTCAGCTTAATGCTCATGACTTCCATTTCCTCGACAGCGATCGCGGCCTTCAGCTCGAAGTCGGCCGGAACCAGCGGCGCCGCGTTCTTAAAAATCGGAGCGGGAGCCAGAGCGAGCGCGATGGGCGAAGCTTACACCAGCATTGCCGATGACGCGAGCGCGATCTATTGGAACCCTTCGGGCCTCGCCTCGTTAAAGAGAAACGAGTTTGTGGCCATGCGAGCCCAACTCTTCCAGGACCTCGAATACAATTTCTTCGCCTTCGCTCATCCCACGAAATCCATGGGAACCTTCGCGGTCGGCTTGAACAATTTAAACGTGACCGACATCGAACAGCGTACCGGAGATAGCGACGCGGCGGACTCCAAGTTCTCATCTAACGATACGGCCTATTCACTGGGACACTCGATGAAAATATCGATATTCGACTTGCCGGGCCGGGATGAAGACGGCGGCCTGCAGATCGGCGAAACTCTGAAGATCGTGAGGCAGACCCTGTCGGGTTACGCGGCGAACTCGGTGGCTGGAGACTTGGGCGTGATTTACCGCTGTGTGGAGCGTCCGGCATCGTTAGGGTTTGTAGTTCAAAATCTTGGTTCGAGCGCAAAATTTAAGAACGAATCCGACCCCTTACCGTTAACCATCCGGTTGGGATCGAGCTATCGCATCGGCCAGGCCTGGCGGATGAGCGGCATTCAGGGTTCAGTCGAAAAGACCGGGCTTCTGATCGCGCTTGACGGCAATTTCCCGCGCGACAATGACGCTTCCGCGCGACTGGGATCCGAATACACTTATGGCTGGACCGAGAATTTAGCATCGTCGGTGAGAGGCGGCTATCAAACGAACCGCGCTAGACAGGTCGAGGGTTCAGCGTCGGGAGTTTCCGCGGGTGCCGGGCTCACCTACAAATCCTTTTCGTTCGATTTCTCCTGGACCCCGTTTGGCGACCTCGGCAACGCGTTCAGGTATTCCGCTAAATTAAAATTCTAAAATAACAATGAACCCATTAATAAGAAAGTATATTTGCTTAACCGGAAAAAGAAAGCTCTTCTTGCTTGTCTTTTCCTGGATGTTCTTAGTTTCCTCAGTGGGGGCGCAGCCGGCGATTCTCTCACATTTTACCGGATCCGTTGAAGTTCAATCCAAAGGTTCGAAATTATGGAAAAAAGCTTCGCCCAAAATGTTCTTAAGGGAAGGAGTCAAATTGCGCACGGGCAAGCGTTCGAAAGCAACGCTCATTTTCCAGGACGGATCGAGAACCGAACTCTACCCAAATACGATTGTCGACATGCTTCAGCTCGTCTCGCCGATCAGCCTGAAACAGTTGGGTGGAAAAACTCGCAACAAGGTTAAAAAAACAGGGCGAGGTTTTTCGATAAAAACGCCCACCGCCGTTTGTTCCGTCCGCGGCACCGAGTTCGATGTGGGAATCAATAAGGACGGAGCCACGAAGCTGGACGTGCTGGAGGGCGTGGTGAACGGTTTAAAAATCGCCACCGGAGAATCGATGGATGTTAAAGCCGGAGAATCATTGAATTTTGATAAAAACAATACGGCCCTGCCCGCAGTCGTTCCATCGGAAACTAAACAATCCGGCGGACAGGATTCTATATTGAAGGCGCTCGCCAAACGGGAAGTGGGACTCGATATGACGCGCGAACAGATTCAGGCGGCCGCGGCCGAGGAAATGAAGCTCGCGGAATTTCAGGAAGGAAAATCGCTGATCGATGTGAACGGCAACAGGGTGCGTATCGAGGAATATATTTTGAGAAGGCCCCGTGATGTGGCGGAAGTCGATCGCGATAAGGCGTTTAAATTCGTAGTTTTAAACACCCGCGAGGGTCGTTTCGATTTCTTTATTTACAAAGGCGTATTCAACAAGGCCTTGCCGGTCGATTTATCGGTTGCTCTGCGCAATGTCTCTGGCCGCGCGCTCGGGACCGAACCTGAATACTATTTAACTGCCTACGAAATGACGCAATCCAATTTGACGGATGGATTAAAGGACATGGCAGATAGCGGCCATCTGGTTCAGATCACCTTCGACGGCACGAATTATACGCTGAGCGCACACGGAGTCGCCGCCGATGGAAAAGCGGGCGCCGTAACGGACGTCGCGACTCAGGGAGGCATTGCTAACGGTAAAGTCTACGATCCTGTTGCCGATGTGTACAAGACGGTGGGGGCATCCGTAGATGGTATCTATGATCCTTCGGACGACAGTTTTAAATTTATGAAAGCGGGCGACACACTTTGGCGCACGGTTTTTAACCGTTACGCGCACTTGATGGGCCCCGCTTCCCTAATTGCACCGCTAACGCTCAACGACATTCCGGCGGGCACTCTAACCGCTCCCTGGTTTCAATACTATTCGCAAGCGGCTGGGATCACAAACGTTGCAACGCTTGAATCGATTAACAATGCGGGGTTAACTTCCGATGGAACGATTAATATGCAGGGGAGAAACTTGACTTTATACAACGATCAGACCATCGGCCACGGCAGTTTCCGCTACTTAAACGGCCATTATGCTTTCGATTCTTATTTTCCGGATTCATCCAATCCTGATGTCCCAACCTTCGCGGAAAACATCCATCAGCGCCTGATCACTTACTATCCCAGAAACAATCAGGATGTTCCTTTTGAACAATACGATACCTATGTTTTTTCCGACAACGGAAAAATTGCTCCTATTTCAGCGTTCGCCAACGTCACTTCCGGCCGCGCCTTCAAGCAAGAGCTCATCAAATGGAATTACGAACAGCAAACCCGATCTTCTTCCTTCGGCGACCGCGCGATCGACCTCGTCGTTGAACCTAAAATCCTCATCCGTTCCGGCCTGATTAAATAAACCCTCAACCGTTATCCAAAACGCAGTTCTAAAAACTCAATTGTTTTGTGTCCCTGCCTCTCGAATTCTGCGGGGACATTTGATTTTGAGGAATAGGAATCATACAATGATCGAAAGTTCCCAACTCATTCGACATTAGACTCGGGCAGTTAGCTCAATTGGTAGAGCAAGCGACTCTTAATCGCTAGGTTGCAGGTTCGATTCCTGTACTGCCCAAACCCATTTTCCAGATCATCCCTTTCATGTTATTCTATACTTGACTAAAAAGTCAGGTTTTGATAGCATTTCGTCAGATTTTTTATGGGAGGTCATCGCTCATGTCAGATTTCGTGAAGGTCGCAAAAAAAGCGGAAATTTCAGATGGGACCGGTAAAACCGTTGATGTGAACGGCAAAGCGGTTGCGGTGTTTAACGCGGGCGGAAATTTTTACGCGCTGGATAACGCCTGCGCTCACCGGGGCGGACCTCTGGGCGAGGGGGATGTTTCCGGCGCTCAAGTAACCTGTCCTTGGCATGGCTGGCAGTTCGACGTCAAGACCGGCTCGGCCGTGCATACTGCCGCATCGGTGAAATGCTTTGAAGTCAAAGTTGAGGGTGATGATGTCCTGGTTGGCTCCTAAAAGCATATGAAATATCAGCTTGAAATTAAATTAAAGGACTGATACTTGACAAAAAAGTCAGGTTTAGGTATAATTGAGGGATGAGAATAACTTCGCTTCAGGAATACGGCATGCGCTGCCTGCTACAGTTGGCCGCGGGAGGCAGGGATAAACCCCAGACCACGACTTCCATCGCCAAAAAAGAGGGGCTTTCCCGCGACTATGTCGAGAAAATTTTGTTTCAATTAAGCAAGGCGAATATTGTAAAAAGTGCGCGCGGCATCAACGGCGGTTATGTTTTAACTAAAAATCCCGATGATCTTTCCATCGGCGAGGCGATGATGGTTTTAAGCGAACGCCCCATCCGCCTGAACAGGATGAAAGATGATTTATGCAAGCAGTTTCCGGGCAAGAAGGCCCGCTGCGTGCATTTGGGGGGTTGCTCCATCCGGCTGCTCTGGTCTTTGGTCATCACGCAGCTTTACGGGACGCTGAATCATGTGCCGCTCTCAGCGCTTCTGGGCACGGAAATTGAAGTTCAGGAAAAACTTTTGGATATCTCTAAAGGAAAATT
>JANLTE010000206.1:0-2872 GCA_031362785.1 Elusimicrobiota bacterium | reverse complement strand
GTTGCGGCCGCGTTCAGCAGCGTCCTGAAGCGCTTCCCGTCCTCTCTACTGAAATACGAAAAACCAAGGGCGCCGAGATAAACGGGAATAACCAATGACGCCCAACCCGACACGCTGAGGAAAGCGGAATGAATTGCCAGGCCCAGAACCCCCGACTTTCCCGGAACCAGAATGCAGTAAATCGATAATACTCCCGCCGTCAAAAGAATAATTCCGGTGACGCTTTTCTGGAGTAAATTTTTTTTGATTTTTTTACGGTTTTGGTAGTAGAAGGGATCCATCTTAGAGCGGTTCAACCTGGAAGAGCGGCTGCCCCTTCGTAATGGGCTTGGCGTTTTCGACTAAAATGCGAATGATCTTGTAGCGCGCGTCTGCCTTGATTTCGTTCATCACTTTCATAGCCTCAACGATGCAAAGCATGGAACCAGGATTCACAGTATCTCCCTCTTTCACAAAGGAGGCCGATTGAGGAGAGGCTGAACGGTAGAAAACTCCCGTGATAGGCGAACTGATAGGAACAAGACCACTTAATTCATCAGAATTATTTAATTCGGATGATACTTCGGTTTTTTTTCTTCGGGGCGCAGAACGAGGCGAGTGAGAATGGGAAGACTCCATCTCGGGCCCCACCCGTTTCAATATAATTTTGCCTTTAGGGGTTTCGATCTCCAACTCTAATAGATTAGAGCGGAGCATCTCATTGTAATAAAGGGACAGGTCTTCTGGGCGAATTTCCTTATCCATATATAACCACGTTGTCAGGTTGGCTGAAACAAACCCCGAGTTTACTCGCTAAATTTTCTATCGCTTCCAGGGCCGCCGCGACCCGCGCCGACCGGGCGAGACCCTCTGCTGCCAGGGGTGTAAGCTTCATCGCCCACGAGCAACACCTTCCTCGAGAAGTTGAAGCGCCCCTGGGTATCTTTCTCCACGCATTTTACGGTAATCGTATCGCCTTCCTTGACGACGTCTTCCACTTTGGCGACGCGCTCTGCGGCCAGCTGAGAAACATGAACCAGACCTTCTTTACCTGGAAGCACTTCAACGAATGCGCCAAACTCCATGACGCGGGTTACTCTGCCAGTGTAGGTTTTGCCGACTTCGATTTCCTGGGCGGAACCCGCGACAGAAAGCTGAGCCCGTGCCACCGCCGCCGAATCGGTACCGGAAATGTAGACCTTGCCGTCGTCTTCCACATCCACCTGGGCGCCGGTCTCTTCGATAATCCTGCGAATATTTTTTCCGCCGGGTCCAATGAGCGCTCCGATTTTTTCAACCGGAATTTGAACCATGACCATCCGCGGGGCGTGAACTGAAAAGTCCGGTTTGGGTTCAGGGAGCGCTTTGCTCATGATGTCTAGGATATGCATCCGGCCCACTTTTGCCTGAGCGACCGCTTTTTCCATGGTCGCCATGCTGATGCCTTCGATCTTGATGTCCATTTGAAGCGCGGTGATACCCGTTCGGGTACCGGCCACTTTAAAGTCCATGTCGCCCAAATGATCTTCAAGCCCCATAATATCTGAGAGTACCGCCTGATCGTTTCCTTCAATAATCAGTCCCATCGCGATTCCGGCGCAAGGCGCCTTGGTTTTGACTCCCGCGTCAAAGAGCGCGAGCGAACCGCCGCAGACGCTAGCCATGGAGGACGAACCGTTCGATTCCATGATGTCCGAAACGATGCGTACGCTGTATGGAAAATCATCCTTGGGAGGCAAAAGCGGAAGGAGCGCGCGTCGGGCGAGCGCTCCGTGGCCAATTTCCCTGCGTCCTGGAGACCGGTCGGGTTTGGCTTCGCCCGTGGCAAATCCAGGGAAATTGTAATGCAGCATGAACCGATCCTTGTACTCGCCTTCCAAAGCATCCATGATCTGCTGATCGGCCGGAGTCCCAAGGGTTACGGTCGCTAAAGCCTGAGTTTGGCCTCGAGTGAACAGGGCCGAGCCGTGCGTGCGGGGCAGCACTCCCACTTCGCAACTGATGGGCCGGATCTGGTCCCACTTGCGCCCGTCGGTACGGACCTTGTCCTTCAAAATCAAAGCGCGGGCTTCTTCGTACAAAATGTCTTCGATGACCTGCCCGATCACCGCCCCTTGCTCGGGAAATTTCTCCGCTAACGAGGCGACGATGTTTTTCTTGATGACTGAAAACGCGTCCTCGCGGGACGTTTTCTCCGGAGTTCTCACCACCTCTCGAATTTTAGGCCGCGCGATTTCATCAACGGACTTGGCCAGCGCCGCATCGACGGGGACCGCTTCAAAAACCATTTTCGCTTTGGCCACCGGCTTATAAAACGCCTCCTGCTCTTCGCAGGAACGGTGGATTTCCTTCTCGGCGAGGCGAAACGCCTCGAGCATTTTTTCTTCGGTAATCTCGTTAGACCCCGCTTCCACCATCATGATGCCTTTCTTGTTTCCCGCGATCACGAGGTCGAGTTCGCTTGCTTTCTGCTCTTCGAACGTCGGGTTGAGGATAAACTTGCCGTCGACTAATCCCACGCGAACCCCGGCGATGGGTCCCTTAAACGGAGCGTCCGACAACGAAAGCGCCAGGGAAGCGCCAATGATGGAAGGAATATCCGTGTCGTTCACGAAATCGGTTGAAAGAACGATCGCGTTCACCTGTACCGCGTTCAAAAAGCCCTCGGGGAAAAGCGGGCGGACCGAACGGTCGATGAGGCGAGAGGTTAAAGTTTCTTTATCGCGAGGGCGGGTTTCGCGCTTAAAAAATCCGCCTGGGATCCTACCTGCGGCATAAGTGCGCTCGCGGTAATCCACGGTCAGTGGGAAAAAACCCTGCCCCGGTTTAATGTCCTGAGACACGGTTGCGGTCACGAGGACCACGGTGTCTCCCACGCGGACGAGCGCTGAGC
>JANLTE010000202.1:0-6649 GCA_031362785.1 Elusimicrobiota bacterium | reverse complement strand
CATCC
This sequence comes from Elusimicrobiota bacterium, assembly GCA_031362785.1. Lineage (GTDB taxonomy): Bacteria > Elusimicrobiota > Elusimicrobia > 2-02-FULL-39-32 > 2-02-FULL-39-32 > JANLTE01. The sequence continues at coordinate 6,644 of JANLTE010000202.1, read as the reverse complement.
TGCCGCTTATTTCTTCACCTCGATGGCGATATGGTACGAAATCACTTTTGACTCTTTACTGAACCGCGACCCCGCGCTCGACAAAGAGTTCGAAGATTCGATCGACAAAACAATTTCAGTTTCCAAAAAATTCTCTAAAAATCCGCGGACTGAAGCCGCCGGAAATTTATATTGGGGAGGCGGGCTGGGCGCCAAAGGCTGGCGCCTCATCACACGGCGGCAATGGGTGAAGGCGTATCTGGCCGGAAAGAAAGGGTTCGCGCTTTTGAAAGACGCGATCGAGATCGACGCTGAGCTTTACGACGCCTGTTTGGGAGTTGGCATGTACGAATATTACGCGGCGACGCTCGGGCCCGTTTTAAAAGTGCTTTCTTCTTTTTTGGTGCGCGGCGACCGAGAGGAAGCGTTGCGCTACCTGCATTCGGCCGAGAGCAAAAGTCGTTATGTCCGGCTTGAAGCCGCCTATTTCATGTGGAACGCTTTCATGGATGAGGGGCGCCTCAATGAAGCCGAGGCGAAATTTGAATTTTTGAACCGAACCATTCCGCAGAGTCCGCTTTTTGAGTGGTGCGAAATTCAGATGCTCTTCTATCAGAAAAAATGGGAGGAGGTTTTAAAAAAGAGCGAGGGTTATATTTACGCGGCCCGCTCGGGGCCCAACCTTCCGCATCGGTCGGACACTCACCGGCTTCTATTGAATAAAGTGTACTACCATTGCGGGGCGGCCGCGGTCAATTTAAAAAAATATTCACTGGCGCGGTCATATTTTGAAAAGTGCATCAGCGAGCCGTCCGCTTTTCAGGGTTGGAAAGCCGTGGCATTTTTACGCCGCGGAGAGCTTTTCGATTTGGAAGGAAACCGCGTGAGCGCGGTGGGAGATTACCGAGCGACTCTGGATCTGCCCGATGTTTGGGGCTCACGGGCGCAGGCGAAAGAAAGAATTAAAAATCCCTATCGGATCACGTCTAACTCGCATGAACCGGAGCTGTACTCTCCGCTCCAGCAGTGGCGCGGGAACGTCAACCCTTAACCCAGCGCTCGTGCCACAGGACGAAGTTTAAAATCGCCCAAATGCGGCGATGGTGGTCCTGCTTCCGGTCGAAGTGTTCAGTGAGGATCTGCTGCACGAATTTTGGCTCGAGCAGTCCCGTTTTCCGGATGGAACTTTCCGACAGAACTTCTTGGACGAAAGGTTTGAGCGGCCCTGAAATCCATCGGGGGATAGGCGGTGAAAATCCTTTCTTGGCGCCCGATACGATTTCGGGCGGCAGTTTCCCCTCCATCAGCTTGCGTAAAATCCATTTCGTGGTAAACCCTTTCAGTTTGTAACGCGCGGGAATTTCCGCGGCGAACTCAACGAGCCGGTGATCCAGGATCGGGACGCGCACTTCGAGCGAATGCGCCATGCTCATTCGGTCGGACTTCACAAGGAACTGGTCCAGCAAATAAGTTTTTTGGTCCACGAAGAGCAACTTTTCGAGCTCCACCCCGCCGCCGAGCGATTCAAACAACTTTTTGAAACTTTCATACCCATCGCGACTGTTGCGCTGCGCCAGCCAATCGGCGGAGTAGAGCTTTTTTTTATCGGACTCATCAAAGATTTCTTTCCAGGCGAAGTGGCTGCGTTCGGGAGCTTCTTCCGCGCCGCGCGCGAATTGTTTCAGTTTATAATCCCAGCTGATGCGGTCCCACGAGACCGGAAGTTTTCGGATCGCTGCCGCAAGCGTCGCTCGGACAGGACTTGGAAGGTTGCGGTAAATTCCGGCCCATCGCGTCGCGATGTAGGTCGGATACCCCCCGAAAAGCTCGTCGCCCCCTTCGCCCGAGAGCGCCACCGTGATCTTGTCGCGCGCGAACTGGTTCAGCAAATAAGTGGGGATCGCTGAAGTGTCCGCGAGCGGTTCATCAAAAAAATTAACCATTTTTAAAATAACGTCTTGAATGTCCGGCTTCAATTCAAGTTCGTGATGCTTGAGGCCGCAGGCGTTTGCGATCCTTTGGGCGCCTTCGCGCTCGCTGTAGGATTTATCCTCAAAATGCACTGTGAAGGAATTGAGGGTTTGGTCGGAAACTTTGGAAGCGTAATAAGCGATGGTCCCCGAATCGAGGCCGCTCGAAAGGAACAGCCCGTTTGGAACGTCCGAGCGCAATTGGAGTTTGAGAGAATCGCGGAACAGCTCATCGAGACGGCACAAGTAATAATCAAGCCCTTTATCCTCGGGTTGAGTGATTACGGTTCGTTCCCAGTAGGGCTGATTTTTAATGGATCCGGTTTTAGCATCGCACAGGAGCAGGTGTCCCGGCTCCAACTTCTGAATCGCAGCGAACGCCGACCCGGGTCCCGGAACATAGAGCAGCGAAAAATAATCGTCCAAAGCGTTCAGGTCCAGCTCTTTAGAGCATTCGGGATCGGCCAGCAGCGCTTTGATTTCCGAAGCGAATGAAACTCCGTTCGGAGTAACCCTGTAGTAAAGCGGTTTAATTCCCATCCGGTCCCGCGCCACAATCAACCGTTTTTTCGCGTTATCCCAAAGAGCGAAGGCGAACATTCCGTTCAGGTATTTCACGCAATCGGCGCCATAAACTTCGTAGGCGTGCACGATGCTCTCGGTGTCGGAAAGCGATTTAAAATGGTGTCCTTTCTTTTCTAAATCCTCGCGCAGCTCCACATAGTTATAGATTTCGCCGTTCAGGATTACCGAGACCTCTCCCGTTTCGTTAAAAATCGGCTGAGACCCCGTTGCCAGATCAATGATTTTGAGCCTCCGCATCGCCATGCCGAAGTTTTTTTCCGGAGAGAAATAAATCCCGTCTTCGTCCGGTCCGCGGTGATGGAGCGTTTCGTTCATCTTCCGCAAAGCGTCCGGCGAGACGGCGCGGGATTGAGAGTAGTTGAGTTTACCGCAGATTCCGCACATGGGAGGAGAGTCCGCGAAGGGTCACGGCTTCTTTGATTCGATGGGTTCGACTGAGCGGGTTTGACCGGCGACCCCGGCAGTGGCGGAACTCGTATGGATGGTTTCAGTTTTTATCCGGCTTTCTTCCGATTCGAGTTCTTTTAGGATGGCGAGCGCTTCTTTCCGCAGGGCGCGGTTGTCGAGCTTGAGTTCTTTCGCCATTTTTGAAAACCAAGTTCCTTTTTGCCGTTCTTTAACGAGATCTTCAATCGTTTTATCGGATTTTTTAGACATTAGAATGATCCGGATCATTTCGCCCCGTCCCGCGCCCTGTTTAAATTCATCGGTCAGGGTTTTTTCTGGAATATTTAGCTTTTTTGAGAGCGCGCTGACAAACGGGTTCACCGGTTTTTTATCGGCCTGGATTGAAATTTTTTCGTCTTCGATTTTTGGGAAGGAGTAAAGGCCCGTGTCGGCGCGCGAGGCGGGCGCAAAAAGACAGGAGATCAGTAAAAAAAACGAGGCGATCATGGGCACGAACCGCACGGGAAGCGTCCGCTCAATCTGCATCTGATCCTTTTGTTTTTGCATAATGTAGAGCTCCTGAACCTGGTGTTCTTCTCCGACGGGAACGACCATTCGCCCCCCGTTTTTTAACTGATCCGCCAGCGATTGCGGGACGGTCCGAGGAGCGCAGGTGACGATCACTCCGTCATAAGGCGCGTGTTCATTCCATCCGCCATAGCCGTTGTCCGTTTTCAGATGAATTGAAGCATATCCGGCTCTTTTCAGGTTTTCGGCCGCCCGTTCCGAAAGTTCGCGGGTCACTTCAATTGAGAAAACCTGCGCGCCCAGTTCGCTCAAAATGGACGACTGATAACCCGAACCCGTACCAACTTCCAGGATTTTTTGCCCTGGCTTAATTTTGAGCGCTTCGGTCATGAACGCCACGATGTAAGGCTGAGAAACTGTTTGGCCCTGACCGATAGGGACCGGCCGGTCTTCGTAAGCGTCGCCCCAATGCTCTTCCGGAACGAAAAAATGCCTCGGAATTTTTCTAAACGCCGCGATCACGCGTTCATCCTTGATCCCCCGCGCGACCAATTGCTCTTCAACCATCGTATTCTTGAGGTCAAACCAGGCGGAATCGTTCACTTTTTCACTTCCAGCCGAAAGTATATCAAAATTGGAAATGCTAAAATGACCGAGTGAAGATTTTGCACTTGATTCCCAGTTTGGGTATCGGCGGGACGGAAAAAATACTGTTCGAATTGTGTCGCGGGCTGAACGCTTCCAAATTCGAAAACCACATCGTGTCTTTAAAATCGGGCGGTGAAGCTCAAAAAAAAATTTCAGAAATCGGCGTTCCCGTCACGCTGTTGAATTCACCGGACGGCCTTATTTCAGGAATTCTGGCGCTGCCTTTCGTTTACGCGAAGTTGAAAACGGTCATGAAGGGCGTTGCTCCAGACCTCATCCACACCTGGCTCACCCGGGCCAATGTTTTGGGGCGGTTGGCGGCGCGCGGCGCGGGTTTTCAAAGGGTGGTTTCAAGTTTGCGCGTAATGGAAGTCGAAAAAAGCTATCACCGGATGGCTGAGCGCTGGACCGGGGATCTTGCGCGAAGCATCACCGTTAATTCTTCCGCGCTCAGGGACTTTGCGGTGAACGCGATCGGCCTTCCCGAAGAAAAAATTTGTTTGATCCGCAACGGGATCGATACGGCCAGAATCCTTGATCAGAATTTAGTGAATAGCTATCGGCACCAGTGGGCGGCGTCGGGAAAGTTCACGGTTGGCGCCATCGGCCGGTTCCACCGGCAGAAAGGGGTGGACGTTTTGCTGGAGGCCGCGCAAGCTATTTTAAAAGCGCATCCCGGCGCGCAATTTTTAATCGCGGGCGACGGCCCCGAAAAAAATAACTTGGCGTCCCAAGCTCGAAGGCTGGGGATCGGATCCTCCGTCACATTTTGCGGCTGGGTGAAAGGCGCGCCCGAATTCCTCTCCATCCTCGATCTTTTTGTTCTGCCGAGCCGATGGGAAGGGATGCCCAACGCGGTGATGGAGGCGATGCTGGCCGAAAAGCCAGTCATCGCGACGAAAGTTTCGGGAGTCCCCGATCTCATCAAGAATGAAGTGGATGGCCTCATCGTTGCTCCGGAAGACGCCGCCGGCTTAAGCCAGGCGATCAACCGGTTGATCAACGATTTGGAGTTTGGCCAGGAACTAGCCCGCGCTGCCCGCCAAAAAATTATGAGCCATTTTGATCTCAAAAATATGATTTCCGAATATGAGAAGCTTTATGAATCTATCCAAAATTAAAGCGGTCCTGTTCGATTTCGGCGGCACGCTGGACAACGACGGTATTCCCTGGAAAGACCGGTTCTACCCGATGTACCGCAAATACGGCTTTCATTGGAAGTTTTCGGATTATGAAAAATATTTTTACGCGGCGGACGATTATTTAACCGAAAAAAAAATTACGCGAATGAAATACTGCGAGATGCTTATGAAGCAGGTCGGTCTGGTGATGGATCGGGCGGGAGTGAAGGATCCGGCGCGCCAAAAGAAAATCGCGCTTGCGTTCATGAACGATTCCTTCAAAATGCTGCGCCGAAACCGGCCGTTGTTGGAAAAGCTCAAAAAGCGCTATCGGCTCGGAATCGTTTCGAACTTCTACGGGAACCTCCCCACGCTCTGCCGCGAAATCAAGTACGCCCCGCTGTTCGGCGCGATCATCGACTCGGCCCGCGCCGGAATCATAAAGCCCGACCCGAAAATTTTTTACGCGGCGCTCAATAAATTAAAAGTGAAACCCGGCGAGGCCGTTTTCGTTGGCGACAATCCCTATCGCGACGTTGCCGGCGCCAAAAAAGTCGGCATGGCGCGCATTTGGATCAATACTTTAAATCCTAAGCGAAAGCCCCTGCATCCGGATGACATCGTCGTTCAATCATTCCTGGAAGTGGAGAAAATTTTACTGCCATGATTCAGTCAGCGGGAGTGATCGCAGCGGGCGAAGGGAGCCGTTTTCGGAACGCGGGCATTACGATTCACAAGCCCCTCATCCCGGTGGCGGGCATCCCGCTCATCGGTCATACGCTCCGGCGCTATCAGGATGCCGGAATCCGGAAAGTGGTCATCATTTTCAACGAAGGCGAGGCCGACTGCGCTGATTGGGTGAAGGCGCATTTCCCTCGATTTGAGCTCCAAATTATTGTAAAATCTACTGCGTCGTCTTTTGAAAGCTTCTGCCGGGTAGGAGAAGCTCTGGGGGAAGGCCGGCACCTGATCTCAACCGTAGATTCCATCTGTTCCCGCGCGGATGTCGATAAGATGCTTGCGCAAGGCCGGGACGATCGGGAGATCCATTTGGGAGTCACAAGTTTCGTACATGATGAAAAGCCCCTTTGGGTCCAGATGGATCCCCAAACGCTCCAAATCAAGTCGCTCGGAGCTTCTTCAGGGGAATTCGCCACTGCGGGTTTTTACAATGTTCCCGGAACGATTTTTAGTTCAAAGCCCGATTTTCCGGTCGCTTCCTTGAGAATTTATCTAAAGTGGCTTGTGGAGCAGGGGTTTAAAGTTTTTGGGGTGCCCCTTGCGGATGTCGTGGATGTTGATACTCCGGAAGATATGGAATTAGCGGAAAAATTACTGAAGGCATAATTCATGAGCTTACAAGCGATAGGAATATATAGAGAAACGCTGCACTCGCCCGCGCGCGAGTTCGACGATGTGGAAATTT
>JANLTE010000174.1:0-2126 GCA_031362785.1 Elusimicrobiota bacterium | reverse complement strand
GGAGGAGCGCGGCCAATCCGAGCGTCACGATCGCGGATTGTGGTTTAAGCTGTGGTCTTGAGAGGTTTGAAATTCCGTGCCGAAATCCGAAGCCGAGGCGAAATGTTTTTAGATTTGCGAGGCGGGGCAAAACCCACTTGGCCATAAGAACGATCAGGAGTCCGCTTCCAATGAGGCTCCCGGAAAACAGGAGCCCGAGCGGGGTGGATCGGGACTCCGCCACCGCGCTCGCGCCCAGCAGCAGCGCTCCTCCGCTTAACGCGGTGATTCGATAAGCGAGCGGAGCGCTCTCCGACGGTTCATTTCGAAAAACCGACAGGGGTTTCAGCCCTTTGATTCGGAGGACCGGTAAAAGTGAAAAATAAATGGAGGTTAAGGTCCCGAAACAAATTCCTGAAAGGATAGCTCTCCAATCCGTTCCGGGCTGCAGCGGCAGCGGAAAAAGATTGATAAAAAATGTTGGAAGGACGCTTTGGACGGCGGTTCCGATGGCGGCTCCAAGCACGCTTCCGAGCGCTCCCGCTCCCGCCGCCTGTATTAGAAAAACGCGCGCGACTTGGTTTTCGGTGGCGCCTAAAGTTCGGAGAGTTGCGGCGCTTTCCAGGTGATCTTGAACGAAACTTTGAACCACGCTCCCCACGCCGATGCCTCCCAATAAAAGCGCGATCAGCGATACGAGCCTTAAATAATCCGCCAGTCTTTCAAACGCGCGGCTCATTTGAACCTGCTTATCCTTGGGCGAGCGGATGGCGATTCCGTCGCCGTCCCTAAGCTCCTGGGCAAAACCCCTGCGGGGATTTGTATTGATGCCCCAAATTTTTTTGAGCCGTTCTGCGACGATCAGCGCCTGTTCAGGGTCGTCCAATGCGATCATCGTTGAATAGGTCGCCCGCGATCCCGATTGTATCAACTGCGTCTTCTGCAGGTTTCGTATCCCGATAAAAACGCGGGGTCCAAGCGAAAATATTCCCGCGCCCAGTCCCGGTTCTCGGATTAAAGCGCCCGCAACTTTAAATTCCATTCGGCCGATGCGGATGCTTTCTCCCTCGTGAAGGTCCATCTGAGCCTGAACTTCCGGCTGGACATAGGCAATGGGTAAAGCATCGTTCAGTTTATGGAGCGAGTCCACAGTTACGTTCGATTCCCGAACCTCCGCGCTTCCATAGAAAGGATAGTCGGAGCCAACCGCACGAAGTTCAACCAATCTCGTTGATGAGTTAGAAACGGACGCGGCCATAGTGACGAAACTGATCATTTCCTGGACCTTCGAGTTGGGCGGGAGCGCGTCTTTAAGTTGTAGTTTTTCCTGATCGGTCAGCGGCGTTCGTTTTGAAATTTCGAGATCCGCAGTCAGCAGGTTTCGCGCTTCCTTCGATAAGGTCCGGTTCATCTGCCCCACGAACGAGCCGATGGCGACCTGCACGGACACGCCGAGGGCGATGCAGAGGATTAAAAGCCCCATGCGGCTTCCGGATCCCCGCGCTTGCCAAAGCGCCAGTTTTATTTGTATCAAGTTCATTTTTGCGTCTTTTGGTCGCGAATAATTTTTCCCCCGTCCAGTTCAATCATCCGTCCCGTTCGGGACGCCAGAGACGGTTCGTGCGTGATCAATATCAGGGTGGTCTCATATTCGCGCACAAGCGAAAATAAAAGGTCGGCCATTTCCTTCCCGGTTTTAGAGTCCAGGTTCCCCGTCGGCTCGTCGGCAAATAAAATTTCAGGTTCGGCGGATAACGCTCTGGCTAAGGCCACCCTCTGTTGTTCCCCGCCCGACAACCGGCTTGGCAAGTGATGCGCGCGTTCCGCAAGCCCCACTTTTTCGAGCCAACGGAGCGCCGCGCGTTCGGAATTTTTTTCTCCCGATAACTCCAACGGAACCAGAGTATTTTCAAGCGCGGTTAAGGTGGGCAAGAGGCGATAGGACTGAAAGATGAAGCCGATTCTTTTTCCCCACAGTTTTGACAATTCTTTTTCGCTCAAAGTCCGGACATCCCGATCAAACAGCGTGACGCGCCCCTCGGTCGGATGTTCGAGCCCTGCCAAAATTCCGAGGAGCGTCGATTTTCCGCTGCCTGAGGGCCCGACAATCGCCGCGGATTCGCCTTTGCCAAATTCCAGGTTGATAT
>JANLTE010000122.1:0-2142 GCA_031362785.1 Elusimicrobiota bacterium | reverse complement strand
CCCGCGCGTCGGATTTTATTTTACCACAAATTTCCATGCCGCTCATCCCGGGGAGATTTAAATCGCTCAAGACGAGGTCGGGGCGGAGGTCTAGGACCCTGTCGAACGCGAGGTCTCCGTCGCCCTCTTCAAAGACCTCGTAATTCAAGCTCTTTAAAAATTGAATGAGCATAATCCTCAACGAAACATCGTCTTCGATGATGAGGATTCTATATTGGTTAATCTTTGGGAATTCTGTATCCATATCCTTGTACCGTTTCGATCCAGCGCGTCCCTTCTTTTCCTAACTTTTTTCTGAGCCGCGCCATGGCCATGTCGACCGACCGCGTCGTGATGTCTTTCGAGAGCCCCCAAACCGATTCAATCAGATAGTTGCGCGACAGCACGCGACCTTCTTTTATCAGCAGGACGCTCAGGAGCTCATACTCTTTTGGCGTGAGCAGAATTTCATCGCCGTTTAAGGTAACGCGGTGATGCGCCGGCTCAATTTTAATTTTTCCTTTGATGAGCGCGTCCGAGTCTGAATAGTTTGTGGCGCCTTTGCGGTTCATGACGGCTTTGAGGCGCGCGATGGTTTCGTGAGGATGGAACGGGTACGACAAAAAATCGTCGGCCTGGAGGTTGAACGCGGTTAAAATTTTGGCTTGAATGAGTTTGGAGGAGAAAGCGAGGATGGGGATTTTTTTGCTGCGGGGGTCCTGGCGCAGAATGCGCAGGACGTCCAACCCGCTGATGCCGGTGAGGTCGATGTCTAAAATAATTAAAAATGAAGGGTCGCTCCATATCCGTTCGAGCGCTTTTTCCCCAGTCAAACAGCGTTCAGCGTCCAGGTTTTCGACCGCGAGTATTTTCGCGATTTGCGAGTGAATTTTTTCGTTCGGAGTAACGACCAGAATTTTAATCATCCCGTTTAAGCCAGCCCCTAATATTTGGGGAGCGTGAAGTAGAAGGTCGTGCCCTTGTTCGCCTCGCTTTCAGCCCCGATGGTCCCGCCGGAACCCTCGACAATTTTTTTCGCGATGGTGAGGCCCAGCCCCGTCCCTTTCTTCTTTGCTTTGGATTTCGTTTCTTTCACCTGCTGAAATTTATTGAAGAGTTTGCCGAACGCTTCTTTGGGAATCCCGATCCCCGTATCTGTGACTCCGAACCGAACCACATTGCCCTCGTCTTTGCCCCAGACCGTGACGCGTCCGCCTTGCGGAGTGAACTTGAGCGCGTTGCTGATGAGGTTAGTGAAGACTTGTTTCAGCCGGTCCGCGTCTGACTTGACCTGGAGTTCCTTCTCGGGAAACTGCAGGACGAGCTGAACTTTTTCCTCAACCGCTTGCGGTTGGAACAGCGCCACGATATTGGCCGCGACGCCCTTCGAGTCGACGGGCTTCAGATCAAATTCATACATCCCTGCTTCAAGCTTGGCAACGTCCAATATGTCGCTGACGAAATGATTCAAACGGTCCGTGCATTCAAGCATGATCTCGACGTTTTGTTTCTGCTGGGCGGTCAGCGGGCCGGAAATCCCCATCTGGAACATCTGGAGGAATCCTTTGAGCGCGGTGAGCGGAGAGCGAAGCTCATGGCTAACCGACGAGACGAAGTCGTTTTTGAGCACGTCCAACTCCTGGAGCTTAACGATCATCTCATCGAAGGAACGCGCCAGAAGCCCCAGCTCGTCGTTGCGGTCTAAGCTCACGCGGTAGGTGAGCTCACCCTTGCCGACCGCGCGGGTGGCAGTGGAAAGAATGGAGATCGGCTTAGTAACGCTTTTGGCGAACAAAATCGATCCGATTAGTCCTAGCAAAATCGCGATCCCGCTGACATAGAGGAAGCGCTGCATGGTGGCTTTAAGCGTTTCATCCACCTGCGCCTGAAAGTAACCCTGCCTGTATTCCACCCGCGCTAGCCCAATGGGCTTCCCCTGGTAGACCACTGGAACACTAACCCGCGTCTGGATCTCTCCTTTGGAGCCAGTGATGTCGATGCGTTCAATGTTGGTCAGCCCGGTCGCTGACATGTCCATCGCTTTGCCCGCCTGGGTGACGTCGCTATGGACCACCACTTTGCCTTGAGCGTCGATGAAGCTCGCAGAGGCCACTCCGGGGCTTTTTGAAAAGGAAAGGATGTAGTTAAGGAGAATGAGATCGT
>JANLTE010000112.1:0-5717 GCA_031362785.1 Elusimicrobiota bacterium | reverse complement strand
GATTTTGCCGGAGTCGCTGGACATGCGGGGGGCGTCTGAGGCAAAATCGGGAACAAGCTTTTGCTCGCGTTTTTCGGCGAGGGGGCGGACGAAGTCCAGGAGGTCCTGGCAGAGTTCGGAAATGGAAAACTCAGTAACGTGCAATTCCATTTTCCCGGCCTTGATTTTGGCTACGTCCAAGACATCGTTGACGAAAGCGGTCAGGCGGGTGGTGCTTTCTTGAATGATGTTTAATGCCTTTTTAGTTTTTTCCGGATTCAGTTCGTTAATTGGTTTCATGGTTAAAAGTTCGACATATCCGGAAATGGCGGTGAGCGGACTTCGGAGTTCATGGGATACGCTTGAAACGAACGCGTCCTTCAATTGATCAAGCTCCTTTAATTTAACTGCCATGATGTTGAATTCCTTCGCTAAGAAACCAATCTCGTCGGAACGGTTAATGTCGATTTGGGTGTCCAGGTTCCCTTCGCCAAGCGCCTGGGCTCCCTCGGCCAGTTTTTTAATCGGACCGGTGATCTGAATCGCGAACAGAAGGGAAACGATCAGGCCGATAAAGAACGCGACGCAGGAAACATAAAATATAATCTCTTTAATTTGCCTAATAGAACTATCGATGTTTTCCTGCACTTTCTCTTCGTAAAATCCCAAATAGACTTTTGCCGACTTTCCCGACCCGATGGATATATCGTCCGAAAGGCTTAAAACGCTTCGCCCGTCATGCAACGAGAACTGTTCCTGGCTGGAGGGTGATTGCGCGTTTTTAACGGCCGCCTGTTCAGACCTCATCACTTCCATAAAAACGATATTTTTCCCTAAAATAAGTTGCCTGGGAATGTCCACAATTACCGCAAACGCCAGGCCCTTCACCGTCTTTTGAAGCGAAGTCAAATAGTTATAGGCAAAAATATCGTCCTTGCTAATCTGGGACTCTTCAGTAACTTTCTTTAAATTTTGAAGCAGAGTGACCTGGTTCGATTGAATTTCATCCAGAACTAGACGCTTCAAAAAATGAAGGGTTGAATAACTGGTGGCCGCGACGATCAGGGACGTCAGGAAAACGGAAAAAAGAATAAACCGGGTTCTGAGTTTCATAGGGTTCTTATGGGAATATAAGTGATAAAACGGTAAAGTTCAAGAGCAAAATTACTCGGTTCCCTGCTGTTGCTCCGCGTCAAGCCCTTCCGCGCCAGGTGCGGATTTTTCGACCTCAATTACTTTAAGCGGAGACCCTTCTTTGAGTTCCTGCGGTTTTTGAACAATGACTTGGTCTCCCGCCGCGAGGCCGTTGGCGATCACGCTGTGCGTAAGCGATACATAGCTCACTTCTACGGGACGCACCTCGGCCTTGGTCTCTTTCCCTACCACATAAAGTTGGTATCCGGATTGAGTTTTTTCAAGAGCGTCGTTCGGGACTGCCATCACTCCATCCTTTTCATATATAACAATCTTCGTGCGCGCGAACATCCCGGGCAAAAGCAATTTCCCTTCATTGGGCATGCGGGCCTCAATCGTTAGGGTCTTGGATTGGCCTTGCACGAGGGGGGAAAGGTTTTCAATTTTACCTTTGAACTCAACGTTTGGATAAGTATCCACTGTTGCCGTTACCTGCTGCCCCGGATAAATTTTGTCGATTTCCTTTTCGATCACTCCGATGCGGATCAGAACTGTATTCAGGCTCACAAGGGTTCCAACTTTTTTTTGTGGGGTGATAAATTCTCCCACTTCTACGCCGCGGTCACCCAGGATCCCGTCCTGCCTCGCGCGTAAGACAGTTTTGTCCAACTCGCTTTTGGCATACTCATATTGGACTTTGGCTTCCTCGAGGCGGTCTTTGGAAACGCCGCCAAGCGCGTACAATTTTTCGTAGCGGAAAAATTCTGATTTGGCTCGCTCAAGTTTAATCGAAGTTTGAGTTTGATCGAGCGTTGCGATGACCTGTCCGGAGTGGACCGCGTCACCTTCCCTGAAGTTCAGCGTGCGCAGATTTCCTTCCGTTTGAAACCGGAGTTCAATTTCGGAACCTCCCGCGACTGTTCCAACGGCGGTAAGCATGTCCTGAAACGGCGCAGGCGTCACTTGCATGACGTTCACAGCTACCACACCCTCAGTGCTGCTGGCCACGTTTTTGACTTTGTCCTTAAGGTGTGAAATCCACCTCCCGCTTTTGTAAAGTCCCCAGGACACTAAAATTAGAGAAATTGCGCCAACCGTGATTGCAATATTTTTGTTTTTTTTTGCCCAATCCATTAGAGATTCGGCGTAAGGCTGGCTCACTCCACGGAACCCTTCAAAAGTCTTGTATAAATTCTCCTTTCCAGGGGATTTTACTGGCGCTTCAACGGAAGCAGTTGGGTACTTAATTTCAGCCTGTATCGGAAGATTTTCTGTTATGGGGTTGGAATCATTTGATTGTGTTTCCGTTTGTTCGGCCTCTTTAGACTTCTCTGGATGTATTAACGCATTAATTTCCCTGATCAGGTGGCTGCGGCGAAAAGGCTTCGTAATGTAGTGGCTTGCCCCGAGGCTCATCGCGGTCTTTTTGTCGAAATCAGAATCGCGCACGGTTAAAAAAACGACAGGCACATGCTTGAGTTCAGGGTGTTCTTTTAGTTTTTGGCAGAGGACGAGGCCTCCCATGTGGGGGATCTCGAGGTCAAGAACGATGAGAGAAAAGGATCTATCGGTTTTTAGTTTTTCGAGACCCGCTTCCGCATTTTCTACGAAGGTCGTCTGGTACCCTTGCTCTTTTAAAGTATCCGAAATGACATGGCAGAGTTCCACGTCGTCATCGACAATCAAAATATGGGGGGCAATCGGAGTTTTTAAATCTTTGGGTTGGTCTGTGCTCATTGGTGTTTTTTCAACTGTTGATCAGCATATCAAAATTAGGCTGGTGCGGCAAGCGGAGCTTCCAGTCGCATAAGAACGCGGTATGATCGTCATTTGCAAATGTTATAATAGGAACTCAATATAATATCAATGACTAAAAAATTGTTTCCGGTGCGTTCTTTGTGGCCCTTAATTGGCATTACCGTTGCTCTCGGGGTCAGTGGTTGTGTTAAAGACCGTCGTCCGGTTTTATATCAGCTCAATCGTTCGGGAAAGATCGAACAAAAGTCTCTGGATCGGGTCCTTTGGGAGAATGTAATTTCGGAAGGAAAAGATATATTAAGTTCAAGCATCCTGGTCAGTGACTTCGCTAGTTACCATCTCGTACAGGTCCGATCGGAAGAAAAACCTCACCGTCATGATTTTCATGACCTCATGGTTATTGTGGAGTCGGGTTCAGGTATCATGTACGCGGGAAACGAATCAACGTCTGTTTCGGAGGGAGCGATGATTTTTATACCGCATGGAACGGTCCATTACTTCATTAATTCGGGACCGGTTCCTGCAGTAGCGGTAAATGTTTTCTCTCCTCCTTTTAGCGATGACGATACGGTGCCTGTTAAAGACCCCGAGAAGTCGGTTATTCCTTAGAAAATATTACAAAAGTGGGGGTGTTTTTTAATCTTCGGGTGGTTTTTTAATATCTTTGTAAATATCTTGGGGTTTAATATCGGAGAGTTTCTTCTTAAAGTCGTCGACTTCATCCTTGGAAATGGGTTTGAGGAGCGGTTCGCATTTATCGAACACCGCGTCGCTCACGAAAAGAGGCGCGGACGACCGGAGCGCAAGAGCGATGGAGTCCGAAGGCCGGGCATCGATTTCATCGACATGATGGTCCTGCTCAAGAAAAATGGAAGCGTAAAAAGTGCTTTCTTTGAGTTCAGTTATCACAACTTTTGTTATTTTTGCTTTCATGCTGGCGAGAAAATTAATGATTAAATCATGCGTCATGGGACGAGGAAGGTTGATGTGGTTTAAGTGCATCGCGATGGCATTTCCTTCGGCGGGTCCGATCCAAATGGGGATTAAGCGCGGCCCATCGATCTCTTCAAGTACGACGACATATTGCGATCCGAGCGCGACGAGCGAATATAAATTCACTGCTTTTAGCATGAGCGACATAAACATAACATAATAAACTATGGGTGTCAAGTGTATCCTTTTTGACCTGGATGGGACCCTTGTATCGACGGGCGGAGCGGGCGCGCGGGCCCTGGAAGACGCGTTTTTTTCGATTTATAAAGTACGCCACGCCATGGAAAAAGTGAACCCTGCCGGCAAAACCGATCCTGCGATCATCAGGGAAATTTTTCACTTGAATTTCCAACGCGACTGCGATTCCGTTGAAATGCAATGCGTGCAACAAAAGTACCTTGAATTTTTGCCTGAGGAGTGTCGGAAGGCAGATGATTATGAGGTCATGCCCCAAATCCCGGAATTGCTCGTTCGGTTGGAGAAGCTAAATGTTGCGATGGGCCTTGGGACCGGTAATTTGGAGCGGGGGGCGCGCATCAAATTGGACCGTTCGGGGTTAAACGGCTATCTGCCCTTCGGAGGATTTGGTTCAGATTCCGAAGTTCGCGCGGATTTGTTAAAAGCGGGGCACGAGAAAGCCTCGCGATTCGCCAAAAAAACAATTGACCCATCGGATGTGTGGGTGGTGGGGGACACCGAGCGCGACATTTTGGCGGCTAGAGCGGCGCAGTTCAAAGTCATCGCCGTCGCAACCGGAAACTCATCGGAAGCGTTTTTAATGAGTCATCGTCCCGACCATTGTCTTGTGGATTTTAAAGAGACCGATCGGTTCATTGACATTATTTTTTCCTGAAATGAAAAAAATTATTTTTGCCATTTTATTCTTAGCAACCTCGGGTCTTTCTTCGGCCAAGGAAAGCGGTCAGCTTCAACTGCTAAAACCATCCGATATTCCTGATCTGTTGGATGACGCTGATTTATCTGGACTGCCCGCTGCGATCGATAACAGTCTGGAGTATTATTCGTCGTTAGATTCCAGCGCGACACTGGCGTTTGGTTCCGGAACGATTTCGGTCGGCAGAATGTCGGAAAGCCTGCGCCATTTTAGAATGATTCTCTCCAGCGCAGATTCGCCGGAAAAAATTAGCGAGCGCGCCAAGAAGGAGTTTGACGTCTATCACGCGCAAATTGGAGGAAGTGGGGGGAAAGTAACTTTCTCTTCCTATTTTGCGCCTAGTATCCAGGCGAAGCGGATTCCAGACGCCGAGTATCGTTACCCTATTTATGCCCGTCCTCCGGACCTGGCGGATTTAGTTTGGGAGGATTATGACCCTGCGCGGAAAGGGGAACGGACCGTGGGGCGTTTCGATGGAAAAAAGATCGTGCCATACTACA
This sequence comes from Elusimicrobiota bacterium, assembly GCA_031362785.1. GTDB lineage: Bacteria > Elusimicrobiota > Elusimicrobia > 2-02-FULL-39-32 > 2-02-FULL-39-32 > JANLTE01. The sequence goes on along the minus strand of JANLTE010000112.1, from coordinate 458 downwards.
CTCGCGAAGACATCGACTCTAAAAAAGTGCTCGCTCAAAAAAATCTAGAAGTGGCTTGGGCAAAAAATCCACTTGATGTTTTGACTTTGCAGATACAGGGTTCGGGGTGGATTTTCGTGCCTGGAAGTGCGGAATCCTATCATATCCGCTACGCGGGTGACAACGGACGAAAATACAACTCGATCGGACTTGCACTCATTGAGTCCGGGGTCATTCCTAAATCGAAGTTTAATAAAGAGCGCATGTGGGAGTATTTGAGTTCGCTGAGCGAAGAAAAGAGGCAGGCGGCGTTGAACTTGAACCCCCGGTATATTTTTTTCGAAGTAACCTCAGCCACCACCCAGGTGAGGGGTTCGCTCATGGTTTCGTTAACGGATGGGCGAAGCGTCGCGACCGATCCAAAAATTTATCCGCCGGGCTCTTTAGCGTTCATCAAGACTCAAAAACCAACCATTGAC
>JANLTE010000102.1:0-15877 GCA_031362785.1 Elusimicrobiota bacterium | reverse complement strand
ACTCAGTAAAGGTAATAAAAAGGTCATTGAGATTTTAAGGGTAAAAAATCTACTAGTCCACGAGGAAAAAATACAGCATTCGTATCCTCATTGCTGGCGCTGTAAGAATCCCGTCATTTTCCGAGCGACGTATCAGTGGTTCCTGAAAGTCGATTCTAAAACTCAAAATGGAACATTGAGATCCGATTTGCAGCATGAAATCGAATCGACTGTCCAATGGATCCCGAGCTACGGCAAGAACCGCATCGGCGGCATGATCGAGCAGCGGCCGGACTGGTGCCTGTCGCGCCAGAGGATCTGGGGCGTCCCCATCCCCATCTTTTACTGCAAGCAATGCAACGAGCCGCTCGCCAGCGATAATTCCCTGAACGTGATTGAAGAGCAGATCGAAGTAGAGGGTTCGGACATTTGGTTTGAGCGGAGCGCGGCGGAATTGTTGAAACATGTAGAAGCGTTCAAGTGCGAAAAATGCGGCGCGAACGATTTCGTCAAAGGATCCGACATCCTGGATGTGTGGTTCGATTCCGGGAGTTCGCACGAAGCGGTATTGAAGGGCACCGAAAAGACGGGGATCGGGGCGGAATGGAAGGAGGAGTTATCGTGGCCCGCGGATCTTTATCTCGAAGGGTCCGATCAGCATCGCGGCTGGTTTCAAAGTTCGCTCATCACTTCGGTCGGGATGCACGGCAAACCGCCTTATCTAGGCGTCCTGACACACGGCTTTATCGTCGGCGGAGACGGAAAGAAAATGTCCAAGTCGCTCGGCAACGTGATCGCGCCCGAAGACATTTTGAAAGAATATGGAGCCGATATTTTAAGGCTATGGGTTTCGGCCTCAGACTATCGCGAAGATGTCCGCTTGTCCAAGGATATTTTGAAAGGCGTGGCTGAAAACTATCGTAAGATACGGAACACCTTGCGCTATCTGGTCGGGAACGTTTCCGATTTCGATCCGCAAAAAGATTCCGTACCCTACGACCAGCTGCTGGAAATCGACCGCTGGGCGCTTCTGAAGCTGGGGCAAGCCGTCGCGGGATGCAAAAAGGCATACCTCGAATATGAATTTCACCGCGCCGCGGTTACCATGGTGGAGTTCTGCGTGCTGGACTGCTCTTCGTTCTATTTCGACATCCTTAAAGACCGGCTATACACTTACAAAAAGGACGGGAAAGCCCGGCGCGCGGCCCAGACCGTGCTGCATACGATCCTGTCCGCCATCTTAAAGATTTTTGCCCCGATCCTCTCCTTCACTTGCGAGGAAGTCTGGCAGCTGGGCCTCGAGAAAAATTTCTGGAAGGAGGGCAGCGTTTTCCTCGCGGACTTTCCGGAAATTCCATCGCAATGGATGGACGAAAAGATAAGGGAAAAATGGGAAGGCGTTAAAAAAATCAAAGAGAAGGTAAATTTGTCGCTTGAAGAGGCACGAAAAGCGGGCGATATCGGGAGTTCGCTCGAAGCGCAAGTATCGCTTTCCGGCGGAGAGCTCCAAGTGAAAGAGGTTTTAAACCAGGTGAGGAACGATCTGCCCATGATTTTCATCGTCTCCCAGGTGGATGTACAAAACGGGTCCAGCGCCTTTGAAATCAAAGTGCGGAAAGCCGCGGGGACAAAATGCGCCCGGTGCTGGCGTTACGAGGAAACCGTCGGAAAGAGTTCGGAGCACGCGACGATTTGCCTTCGCTGTGTGGACGCCATCCAAGGGTTGACCGTTTAACTTGCCGATACTCCTAAACAGCCTTCCTTCGCTCACGGTCCTGGCCATCTTCGTTTTGGATCGGTTAACCAAGCAGGCGATCAACTACCGCATGTACCTGGGCGAAACTATACCGGTCTTGCCCTTCTTTCACTTAACTTTCATCCGCAATACCGGCGTCGCTTTTGGACTTGGACAAAATCAAAATAAGATTTTCACCTTCATGGCGGCAGCGCTTTTAGTCGCGCTGCTCGTGTTGCGCCATCGATGGGAGAAGAAATACGGAATGGACATGAAGCTCCGCATTGGGATCGCGCTAGTGATCGGCGGGGCGTTAGGAAATTTGTATGACCGAATCGTGTTTGGAAGCGTGATCGATTTTTTGGATTTCTTTATCGGGAGCTATCATTGGCCGGCTTTCAACATCGCCGACTCCGCCATCTGTATTGGCGCCGCTTTACTCGCGATCGCTCAGTGGAAGGAAAAAGTTAGTACTTCACCGACAAACTAAAGCGGTAAGTGTGGCCCAAATCCCCGAAGGGAACCCAGGCAAAATCGATTCCATAGGCGTTCCAGCCTAACCCAGCTCCGAAGCTCACAGAAGAAACCGCAGAAATATCCGCCGCCGACCGAGAGTTATATCCGGCCCGGCCCGCCAGCCAGGTACCTTTGCCGATCGTTTTCTTATACTCAGCTCCGGCGCCCACCACGGGGTCGTTATCCCGGGGAAAATTGACGTCTAACGCCAAGATCAAGGCCTGCCAATAGATCACCGAATAACCCAATTTAGCGTTGATCGGGAGCGTGGCGGATTCTCCCTTAAACTTATGCTCGCTGCCCACATTTTGCAAAACAGCACTAAACGAGTAAATATCTAGCATCTTCCAGCTGATGCCAAAATCGACCGCGCCGGACTGAGCGATTTCAGTAATTTGCGAGCGGATATATTTCCCGGTGATTCCGATCAGAAATTCGTAATCCTCCTTTCCGATGTGCGGCGAGAACTTCCGGCCCCATCCCAAACTCAAAGCTAAATCGTTGGGCTGGAACGTTCCGGCCGGAGTCCCGAATTCATCCGATCCATCCAGCGTTCCGGAATTCAAATACTGCGCGCCCAGCGCCACGGTTCCAAGCGCGCCCACGGTTTCCGCGTAAGACGCGAAATCGTAGGAAATATTTTGAAAATAGGCGGCGTGCATGAACGAAAAGGCGCGCTTCGGCACGAGGGAGAGCCGAGCCGGGTTCCAGTAAATGGCATCGGCTCCATCGACGACGGAGGAGTAGGCTTCGCCCATGCCGATCGCTCGGGAGTTGACGGGAAGTTTTAAAAATTGAGCGCCGCTCGTCCCCGCTTCGCGGCGGCCGAATGCATGCAGAGAGGAACCCGTCAAAAGAGTCACTCCTAAAGACGCGATAACCAGCCGTTTTGCGGCAGAAGTTCGAAACGCGGAAACGATCACTTTTCCACCGCCACTTTTACGATTTTTCGGGAACCCGCGCCCTCGATCATCGCGACATAGACTCCGCTCCCCACGCGCTCATGGTTTTCATTGCGCGCGTCCCACCGAACCGTTCCGGTCGCGTCAGCATTGAGAGTGCGAACCAGCTCTCCCAGCACGGAATAGAGTTTAACGCTCGCGCCGGCGGTTAAATTCGTAAAAATCATTTCTGTCTGGCCCCTATATAATCTCAACGGATTGGGGAAAAATTTAACCTGATTGACGTCGGTGGCGGGATACTGCGCCATCAGCTGGAATTTACTGAAATGTCCCGTCGAAGCGGTTACGGATTTTATTGAAGCGTTCACTCTGGACGGCAGGGGGATCCACTTCTGAATAGTTTCTTCAAAACGAGAGACGACCAAAAGCTCGGGAGCCGTACCGCGGATGTTATTATCTTGATAGGTCATGGTGATCGGTACGGGCCTTTGCGGCTGAACGGAGCTATTCAAAAGGAGCTCCAGCCCCATGCCAAATCCTGACAAAAAGGAAGGCGCGGCCGCCGGAGAGAATGCAGGACTTGCGAACGCGGAAGCGTTCGATGGGAAAAAATCAGGAAATTTTATTCTCAATTGCACGGTTTCCGAAAAAGTGCCGGGAGGAATCGAAATAGTGAATAGGTTTCCCCCAGAGGTTAAAGATAGGAACAGCGTTTTCGTGCTGACCGTTGGAATCGTGGCAAGAAAATTTTGAGGCGAATCTGTGGAAGCGCTGAAGGAAATGCTGTCGGTGATCAACCGTAACAGGATGGTCCCAGAGGTGCCTTGAACGATCAGCCCGGCGTTGTCGATGGAGATCGCCTGAGTGCTCGTCACCTGCAGATTTTCAACGCCAACGATGGCGTTCAGCATCGCGCCAGAGCTCAGTCGCAACACAATACTGTTGCTATAATTCACGTTCGCGACTTGCGTGCTGACAATCGTTTGCTGTGTCGTTCCGTTCGGCAAAACGAAATTGGTGATAGTTACGCCGGGATCAAAACTGACTAAAGCCAGCCCTGCGTTGTAAGTTCCCCCGGTCGATTCAAAAACTTCAATGGTAGAAGTCACCGTTGAGATAACGGGTGCGAACGCCGTTAAAATATTGTCGCGGTTCCTCGCACGCACCCGAAAGTAATAGGTGCCGCCCGGAGACAAATTGTCGATCACCGCGCTCGTACTGGTATATCCGGCGCTAAACGCGATGGGTGTTGAAATTCCAGGATCATAGGAGAAATTCGTAGTCGACTGGCTGATTTCGTAGATAACAGTGGCTGGGTTGCTTCTCGCGCTCCACGATATTGGCGCCGTGAACTTGCGAATGATACCAAAAGTCGGGGAAATCGGCGCTTCCGCCAATGTGTGGCTGCTGATCGCCGCTGAGCTTATCGCGGTATTGACTTCATTGAATGCGGCAATTCGAACATTGAGGGTAAAATCGGGCGCGAGACCAATCACTTGCGTAAAAGTTGAACTGATGGGTGAAGTAGCGAAAATTCCACCCGTTGAGTTGAGCAGCCTGAACTCCTGCTCATTATCGGAATTATCGATCCATGAAAAAGCGACCGCGCTGGTAGTAATGTTTGTAATGGTAATTGCGGTGGGAGTGCTCGGTGCAGAGACCGGAACAAAAAGCGTAATGACTGATGCGGTGGAACTAAACGCGCTGTTGGTGCCCCCAACGCCATAGGTTTTCACCCGGTAATAGTAGGTCGTCTGCATGGAGAGGGTCCGTGAAGTCAGCTCAAAGCCGAAAGTATCCTCCGTCGAAAACGTGGAAAAACCCGAATCGTTTGAAGAAATTTGTATCTGATAGCTTGTTTCAGGGGTCAAAGAATTATTGTTGCTCGACCAGGAAACTGTAATCGTCGTGCCGCCGAGCAGGCTGGTTGATAAATTTACTGGCACGGTCGGCAGCGTTGCCGTTGAAGCCACCGTTAAAGTAGAACTCACGACCTGTCCGGAACTTAAAACCGCCGCTCTCACCGAATAGACACGATTTGGAACTAAATTGGAAAGCATCAGCGTTGTATTTCCGGCCGATGAAACGCCTGATGAACTGGAACTTGAGTCAAACGCGCCGGTTGTAACGGCCAACGTCGCGCCAATGGGATTTCCATTGGGCGACAAAGTTATAGTAACGGTATTCGTCGTCACCAAAAAACTGACGAGCGCCGGAGGAGGGCTGGCTCCCAATGTTAGCGTTGATACCGTTACAAAACCTGAAGCGTTTTGAAAAAGGTTCCCGTTCCAGAGCGTCTGGGCGCGAAAATAATAAGTTGAATTTGAATTCAATCCTATGAATGTGGTGTTGCCGGCCGGGAGCGTCCCGGTCGCGGCGTCCACGCGTCCCGATCCGAAACTACTGACGGTGGACCACTGGATCATATAAGAGCTATTGGCCCCGTTATTGCCCTTCGCCACATTGACCGTCGCGGAACTGAGACCGACACCCGCCAAACTGAGCGAAGGCAGGACCGGCAAAGTAAACGTGGAAATCTGTAGGTACGAAGTGGGCGGATTCGTTAACGAACCGATGTCATTTTCCGTCGAAACCTTAACGCGGAGAAAGTAAGAGGTATTGGCGGCGAGGTTAAAATACTGAGTGGTCGTAACATTCAGAGCGGTCGTTCCAGATGAGACGGGTTGGACAAAATGGGCGTCGGACGCCCCAGTTCCAAGAGCCGCAATATAATTGTTGCCATCCTGACTGCTCCAGGAAAAGGCGATGGAACCGGTCGATATCGATGTGACCGCCGCGGTTGAAAGAACCTCGGCATGCGATTCCCTTAATAATGAGAAAACGCAAAACAGTAGAGCAAGGGTTATTGAGACCCAAACCCCTTTCCCCCTTCGTAAGAAGGTTAATCCGATCCGCATCATGCTCAACGTGAGATCCCCCGATCTTCGCAGGTATGTTCAGTCATATTATATCAATTTTATGGTAGGTTAGGTCCCGGCAAGGACCGAAATCCACTGTCGGACGCGCCCAGCATCGGACGCGGCAGGATCAAATTTCAGGTAGTTTTGGAAGTTCTTCGCGGCTTCCCCTTTAAGCCCGAGCGCGCGATTCACCAGACCCAAGTTGTAGTGACCCGTCGCGTAATCCTGTTGGATCTGAACCGCTTTTTCAAACCAGTTTTTCGCATCGTTCCACTTTTTTCCTTGCAAATCAATCAACCCCAGTTCATTGAGCGCTGTAATATTCGAGGCGTTGGATTTTAGTCCCTCCAACAGCGATTGCCTGGCCAAGCCCAGCTCTCCCAAACGCCTCTGCGCAAGTCCAAGCGGTATATATAAGGAAGTTGGGTTCTCACCGCGCGCGAGTCCCCGCCGAAAAATCTGTTCGGCTCCGGCAAAATCCTCCCGTAAGAAGTAATTCAACCCTAAGTTATTCCACCCCGGAGTAAGCGCTGGCTCGCGGTTTAACGCCCGCTCAAAATAGAGTTTGGCATCGTCATAAGATTTCTGACTCTGCAGCCAAATCCCCGCGTTGTTCAACGAAGAGCTCACTTTGGAAAGGAGGTGGCGCGTGAAAAAATCCTGACCATCCATTCGCACGGTTCCGCGTTCGACATAAAAATAAAAGCTGTTTTGTGAGCGGATAAATTCATCAATGGCCGGAAGTTTTTCCGCCCGCGCCATTAGTCCCGAAGGAAATTGCGACATCCCTTCTGGAAATTTTGACGGGTGATCGGCAAAGAGCGGACGCTTTAGTTCTCCATGTTTGGTGAGGAGAGCGGCAATAAAGCTTTGGGCGTTAGAAAACTCCTCTTGAGGAACGATGTCCGGATAGCGCTTTTTTATCTGGTCATATCCCCAAAATGTTTTCAGCGTCATTAAAAGCGCGATGTCGTTGCGGTAGCCCTCTCCGATTTGAAGATAGGAGAGCGTAAAAGCAGTGACGTCATCGGGTTCATAGAGCGAGGATTGAAGCGGCATGGTCTTCGCGAGGTTTTTCCCATAATCGTAAGCGTAAAATTGATTTCGGCGGGAATGGGGAAGAAGTATCGCAATGATCGCCGCAGCGGCCACGGGAGTGACCGCCCATTTCACGCGGATCTTCGATCTGAAAAAGGTCCATTCAATTGAGCTCATGACGCCTTCCCATCCGATCGCGACCCAGTAGCTTGCAAAAACCTGAACCATCAATAAATAGGGTTCTAGGATAGGGAGCGTAGTTTTTTCCTGAACGGGCAAGTTGGATAGTATAAAAAACAGCGGTCCCGCCAAGACCCAGGGGATTGAGACGAGCCAAACTTCCGGCTTTCGCGTTTCTTTTCGCGCGATACAACGGATGATCCCAGCTCCCGATAACGACAAACCGAACCATCCCAATTCTCCCCTGACAGCGCTCCAAAAAAGTTTGAGCTGGCTCACCAACATGGACCCCGTCCAAAAAAACTGGCTTTGCTCGGGATGTAGTTTCAGCCCGCCGTAATCGGACCGCGTTATCAGCCGCCATAAGTTTCTAAACGATTCGGGGTTCCCCCAATCGAGGGACGGATTTTGAAAAGATCGGATTGGATCGAAAAGAATAAGAGAAAAGCCCAAAACGGACCAGAAAGATAGCTGAAGCAAGATTTTCATCTTTTGGAACACGGTTTCTTCCGTCAGGCCGAACCACGAGTAAATCACGAGCCCTGGAAGCAAAAAAATTAAAGTGGGCTGATTGTTGATCCCGAGGCCCAGCGTGAAAAATGCGAGCGCGGCCCAGTTTTTGGCCTGGCGGCAGTCCGAGCGAGATTTGGACGCGATCCACAATATCAACACACAGATCAAAGAATTCAACGCGTACATTTCGGAAACGATGGAAAGCTGAACGACCGACGGGGATAAAACCCACAGGGCAACCGCGATGGATGCCCCCGACTTAGATACCCATCGCGACAAAACGAGGAACAGGATCGCGGCGGAGAGCGCGGTACAAAACGCGGAAAATAAGTTAGCGCGGAACGCGAAGTTGGCGAAAGGAAATAGGATCAGCCAGATTTTTGACAGGAGGACATAGAGAGGATATCCGGGAGGATGCGCGACGCCGAGACAAACAGAAGCCGCAACTAAATCGCCGGAATCGCGGTAAGGAGCCAACACTCCATACGCAATTCTAGAGAGGACCGCAAAGGAAGAGACTAAGATCAGAAAAAACATTAAGCCATTTGAAACGCGAAGAACTTCGGACGGTCTTTTAAGACAAATCGTACGGGTCGACATCCAGGGTCAACCGCACAGACGATTTGGGCGTGAAATGATCCGTAGCTTGGATTAACTTTTCAATTTCCCAATCTTCCGAGCACTTGGCCAGGATTTGCCAGCGTAAATGTTTCCGCAAGTGTTCGTGCGACGCCGGGCCGGGCCCGAGCAACTGCGTTTTGTTGCCGGAACTTTTCTGAAGCGATTCTTTCAAATGAGCCATGAGCCGGTCTGACTCATCGGCCACCAAATCCTGCCGTTTCGAGCTCGATATTTCAAAGAGCAAGAGGCGCGCGAAGGGCGGATAAAAAAGCGAACGGCGAAATTCAATTTCCTTATCGTAGAAAGCGCGATAATCCTGTTGAATCCCGCATTGGAGCGCGTAATGGTCCGTCATTGATGATTGCACGACCACGGACCCGCCCATGGCGCTACGCCCGGCACGGCCCGCGGCCTGAATTATCCATTCAAAAGTGCGTTCCGCGGAGCGAAAATCGGGGTGAAACAGCGCGGTGTCGGAATCCACGATACCCACGAAAGTGACCCTGGGAAAATCAAATCCCTGAACCACCATTTGCGTTCCCACCAAAATATCGGCCTCCTCCGCTTTAAAGGCCCTGTAAGTTTCCTGCGCCGCCGATTTTTTCCTCGCGACGTCGCGGTCGAGCCGAAGCACCCGCGCGAAAGGGAAAATTTTCTGAATCTCCTGAACCACGCGCTGAGTTCCCTGCCCGCCCAAGAGCAACGCGCTGGACCCGCAGGCGTCGCACTGTCCGGGCAAACGCTTCTTATAAAAACAGTAGTGACACTTGATGTAGTGTCCGTGGCCGTTTTCCTTATAATCCCGGTGCGACACCAACGTGACCTGGCAATTGGGACATTTCCAAACTTTTTTGCAATCGGCGCAGAATAAAAAAGTGGAATAGCCCCGTCGATTGATCGCTAAAATAGCCTGCTGCCTTTTCTGTAGAACCTGTTCGACCGCGTTAATGAGTTGATCAGAAAAAGGAGACGATTTTTTGGAATGGACTTTCTGGTCGACAAGCGTGACCACCAGCGGCGTGGAGTTTACGGCCTTTTGCGGCAATTCGAGCAATTGGTAATGACCTTGCAGCGCCCTGTAAAAACTTTCGACGGAAGGCGTGGCGCTTCCAAGAATAACCGCGGCTTTATTCAGCTCGGCGATTTTAAGCGCAACGTCCCTGGCGTGATACCGAGGCTTCTCATCCTGCTTGTAAGAAGGGTCGTGCTCCTCATCCAAAATAACGACTCCCAAATTTCGCAGGGGAACGAAAAGCGCCGAGCGAGCGCCCAAAATAATGTCGATCTCCCCTTTTTTCACCTTCTCCGACACGTCCGATTTGCCAGATACCTGCGAATGCCATATTCCAACGCGGTTTCCAAAGCGCTGAGTCAAAATATCGTGGAACGGAGGGCAAAGTGAAATTTCTGGAACTAAAAAAAGAGCTTGCTTCTTTTGATTCAGAGCTTCCTGAATCGCCCGTAAATAAACCTCCGTTTTTCCCGAAGCGGTGACTCCGAAGAGAAGAAAGGTTTTAAAGTAATTTTTCTCGATCGAATCCCGAACGGGAGCTAGGCTTACTTCCTGCTCCTTTGTAAGCGTTAAAGTCATCTGAGCTGAACCGCGGGCGGAAACGCCCGCAATAGAATACGGCGATACGGTTGATATCGGCGCGACCTTACGCTTCGATTTTTTGGGCTGGGAACTGAGCAACTTTAACGCTTCACCGAAACTAGCGCCATACCGGACAGAAATCCAACGCGCTAAGTCGAGGTCGGACTCAGGCAAAACATCCGCCCCTTGAACAACCTGATATATTTCCTTGATATGAAAGGATTTCCTTCCTTCCGGAAGGACCGCCGCGCCCAACTCCACAACGGTTCCGCGCATCGTTCGATTGCGAAAAGGAACCAGAACCGATTGGCCTTTCCGAATTTGGCCTGCCAAAGAGTTGGGAACCTGATAAGTAAAAAGCTCTTTCAGCGGTAAGGGAAGGGCAACCTGGATAATCATTTCGCCACCGCTCAAAAGAGCGTTCGAAGAAGTTTCATGTCCTGCCAGACGTCTTTTTTAAGAAGCTCGTTTCGAAGAAGCGCGGCGGGGTGATAGGTGGGAAGCAGGGGGACTGTCTTTCCGCTTTTTGGAAATTTGAAATCGAACAGACGGCCCCGCAAAGCGGTAATGCCTTCGGAGCTATTTAGCATCGCGCGCGCTGCCGTCGCGCCCAAAACGCAGATGAGGGGCGGATCCAGGATTTCAATTTGCTGGTCCAAAATCTCCTTACACGCCAGGATCTCCGAAGGCTGCGGGGCACGATCGTTTCCCCTCATTTCAGGTTTAGTGGGATCCGTCATCGGGTGACACTTAACGATGTTGGCGATGTAGGCGTTCGTCTTTCGATCCAGCCCGATGGACTGCATAATTTTATCGAGCAGCTGCCCTGCTTTCCCAACGAAAGGAAATCCTTGTTTATCCTCATCATATCCGGGCCCTTCTCCGACAAAAAGAACTTTTAAATCCACCGATCCGACCCCAAACACAATTTTAACGCGCCCTTCGCTTAAAGGGCACATCAGGCAACCATCATATTTCCGATAGAGTTCTTCGAGCTTTTTGTTTTTATCCTGATCGTTTTGAGCAGGTTTTAAAACATCTTCACCGAACAGCTGCGCGGTTTCCACCGCGTTTTTCAACTGACGGGTGAGCTCTAAGAGTTCGTTTTTTCCAGAATCGCCTGACATATTTTTAACGCGCAACCCTCTTTAGATATTTTACCCAAATTTCGAACGGCGCCATTTGAAAAAATTAACTTTGCTTGGATCGAAGCGGAATCCATGGAGTCAACCGCATTTAGAACGATTATGTCGCAGCGTTTGGCCCGCATTTTTTTCCTGGCTTTTGAAAGATTCTGCATGGAATCCTGAAGCGAGAAGCCAACAACCATCTGATTTTTTTTCCGCTCGCCCATCTCGGCAAGGATATCGGGATTAGGAACGAGTTCGACCGTCATCCGGGAATTATTTTTCTCCATTTTGCGACGGCTGTAAGCCATCGGCCTATAATCTGCGACCGCCGCGACCGAAATAAACACATCGCACCGAGCGAACCTTCTTCGCACTTGGGACAACATCTCCCGCGCCGAAACAACGGAATGACAGTTAAATCCTTGCGTTTTGTCCACACCGGGACCCGCGACCAGAGTCACGCGAGCGCCGCGCGATTTGAGGGCCTTCGCCAGCGCCAGGCCCATTTTTCCGGACGATGCGTTCGACAAGTACCTCACGGGATCTAAATATTCCCGCGTGGGGCCCAGCGTGATTAAAATATTTTTATTCTTTAAGGAAGGTTTTCGAGAGTGCCGCAAGCGAATCTACCGGATTGTTTTTTTGGCCGCGGCGATGATGTTGGAAGTATCGGCAAGCCGGCCCCAGCCAGCTTTGCCGCTTAGGAGCTCGCCTTTTTCTGGTCCGACGAAACGATACCCAAAGCTTTTCAGCTTCTGAACGTTCGTTTTCGTTGCGGGATGAAGCCACATGCTCTCGTGCATGGCCGGCGCGATCAAAACGGGAACTTTCGTCGCCACCGCGGTCGCGGTAATGATGTCGCCAGACATTCCGGCCGCGAGTCTCGCTAATGTGTCGGTGCTGCAGGGCGCGATCAAATAAAGGTCCGCTTTCTCGGCGAAGGACAGATGCGCCGCCTTCCAGAGATCTTTGTCCCAGATGTCGGTTGCGACAGGGTTTCCGGACAAGGCGCCAAAGGTGAGGGGCGTAACAAACTGCTGCGCTCCAGCGCTCATTAAACAGTGAACATCCGCCCCTTCTTCCTTCAGGCGGCGGACAAGATCGCAGGATTTATAGATTGCAATGCTGCCGGTAATTCCCAGAAGCACCGTGCGGCCGCGCAAACCCATGGAAGACCCGAACCGGGATTACTTTTTACCGTCAGACTTCGAGGGCTTTTCTTCCTGCCCGATCTTCTGTAAATTTTCGAGCACGGCGGCGTGCATGTTGGCGGCAGAAATTTTCGGCTTTTTCATGGACTTCAAATGCGGCAGATCGAATACCATCTTATGATCGACATGGGTTCCCAAGATGTCTCTGATCGATACGCTGATCAAATCCTGGAGGGTGCGGGTCTCGCCTTCTTTAGCTTTCAGCTCATAAGCCCAGCGCCGAGCCAAGAGGACCGCGTCATATTTGTTCAAGGTCGTATCGAGAATTAATTTTTCGAGGCTCACCTCTTCAACTTCCTGCTCTTTAGGTTTTGCGATTTTCTTATCCATAGACCCTCCTTTACCGTAAGTTTAAATCTACCGTTCGAACGCGTCGGACTTCCCAACAAAATAAGAGTGCCGCGAGGTCCTGAGCCGCTCCGCCGCTATAATGCACCGCATCTGTTCCATCGCGTGAGAAATCTGGTCGTTAATAATTAAATAATCGTAGTGGGGCGCCTGCTTCATTTCTTCTTTGGCGGCGGCGAGGCGGCGGCGGATGGTCGCCTCATCATCTTGCTTACGATCGCGGAGCCGCGCTTCTAAAATCGACATGGATGGGGGCACCACGAATACGAGCACCGCGTCGGGATACAAGCTCTTGATCTGTTTGCCACCCTGCACGTCGATGTCCAGCAGAGTGTCGAACCCGCGCTTCAAATTCTGTTCAATAATGTCGCGTGGCGTGCCGTACCAGGACCCGTGCACCGTGGCGCACTCAATGAGTTCCCCTGAGTCCTTACGGCGCTTAAACTCATCTTCGCTCACGAAAAAATAATCTCTGCCGTGAACCTCTTCTCTTCGCGGGTGCCGCGTGGTAAAGGAAATTGAATAATGGATCTCAGGGATCGCTTTGCCGATCTCGCGCACCAAAGTCGTTTTCCCAGCGCCTGACGGCGCTGATAAAACGATTAAAACCCCCCGCGACCGAGCCAAAGCGGATCTTTTTGAAGACCGGCGCGAGCTTTTTGCCGCTGCCTCTTTTTCCTTATTAATCATTATGAATTAGGGATCGCCTAGATTGGTTCTTGGAGGGATTATAACAATTACAGCGCCTTATGTCAAAAGGCAGGTCCGACACCCATGTCCCTGCAGACACGGGCCGAATGATAGTTTAACTTAGCGAAGTGAATCGCTTCCCTGGCAGGAGAACGGACCGGCCAATGCGGCCGATAGTTCGATCAGGGAAGAAAATGAATGGGCTGGATTATCTCCGGGCCATCTTTGCGCGGGAAACGTCTCCCTGCTTGTCCAAGAAATAAAGGAAGCCTTTCTCTTTTTTGACTCCAACTTTCTTCACTTTCTCTGTCTTTCCGCCTTTTTTTCCGCCGCGCGCCATTTTCGCGCGGGAAATGTCACCCTGCTTATCGATGAAATAAAGATACCCTTCTTCTCTCTTTACGCCTGCTTTTTCAACTTTCTGTGCCATGTTTAATCCTCCGTTATGAATGAACCAACTTTCGAGACTTGACTCAAATTATAGAAACTATTATCGAGGACGGTCAAGTGTTATTCGACTGAAATTTTCGGCATAAACGTAAATTTTTCCCTGCTTGTTTTTAACCAGAATCTGTTTACGGCTGCGCGATAAAATAGGATCGTAGCGGAGCGGAATTTTTCCGCCCGCCGTTTCCACAACGAATTCCGGCAGCGCCAAATCCGTCATGCGAGAGCGAAGAGAGTCCATAAGCTTCATTCCCGCCGCGACGCTGGTCTGAAAATGCTCGCCGCCCAAATTAGAACTGCAATGCGCCAGCCGATAAGGCCGCACCCGAAGGCGATAAAGCGTGAAGAAAAGTTCGGACAATATTCCCGTACGATCATTCACCCCTCGAAGGAGAACGGTTTGCGAGACCAGGGGAATACCCGCGTCCGAAAGCACTTTGGTCGCGAGCTTAAACTCGGGAGAAATTTCTCTCGGATGGTTGACGTGTAATACCAGATAAAGCGTTTGGAAGGTTTTTAATATTTGGACGAGCGGCGGCGTAATTCGCTGAGGTAAAAATGATAGCGCCCGCGTTTCGAGGCGCAGCGTTTGAATCGACGAAACGGATTTTAGCCGCAGGAGAACCGCCTTCAAAAATCCGTCTTGAAAAAGCAGCGGGTCGCCGCCGGTCAACACCAGTTCGCGAATCTGCGGGTGGTTCTCAAGATAAAATATAATATCGATCCAATCCGATTCGCTGAATACGGCTTGGCCCGTGGGGTCTTGAACTTTCTGCGGGCAGAACCTGCAATAAACCGCGCATTGAGAATGAATTTTGAGCAGCGCGCGATCGGGGTGGGAGTGAATCAGCCGTCCCCCCGCAACATGAGTGCCCTCGGGTGCATAATCCTGCGGTTTTATAGACGAAGCTTTCAATTCTTCTACGGAAGGAACCCCCTGCCGGCGAATGGGGCAGTTGGCGTCATTGGCGTCCATCAAAGAAATCCAATAGGGTGTGAGCGAAACTCGAGATCGCGCTTCAGCGGGTTTAAAAGCTTCTTTTTCATCCTGAGTAAGGTAGAGGCACTTTTCAAGCTCGGGCAGGCTCGAAACGCGGTTGAGCAAATGCCATTCCCAGTTGCGCCACTGGGCATCGGGTACCTGGGAATAGGCGGAGAATCGTTTAGACGGGAATCGCTGGATTCCTGCGTTGAGGCGGTCGCGAATTTCCTGCGGGTCTAACATTCCTTCCTTATAGAAGAAAAATTACGAGGTCTGATCGGACGAAGAGGCTTCGGAGGAAGGGCTGAAAAATGATATTTGAGAGTCGGTCCTTTGGGTAATCAGCCGTTCTTTGAGCCACTGATCAATGACTTCTTTGGAAAACCGATACTGGCGACCGATGCGGCTGGCGGGTATTTTTTTCTCGCGGATGAGAGCGTATATTTTAGACTTTCCCATACCCAGGTATTCGGCTAAATCCCGAATATCCATCACTTCGCGCGCGCTGCCGAGTGTCGATAGCTTTGCTTTTTTAACCTTTCTTTTTTCCATCTTGATGGCTTATTTTACCATTGTTTGTTATTTATTATCAATAGGTGCCATTCGATTGAATCCCTGAATGCGTTTTGTTAAACTTTAAGAGAACTCATGAAAGCAAAAAAGTTTTCCTCTCAACCCCCGCCTCCACCACTGTCTCCCGTTCAAACGAACCTGATCGCGGGCTTATTAATCCTCTGTTTTGCGGCACAAGCGCTCTGGCACGCGAGGGTTAAGTCCGTGACGTTTGATGAAAGCGGACATATCACCTTTTCCTACTTAATGTTCAAAACGGACCGCCAGGATTACGATACCAGCCACCCTCCGATGCTCCGTTACTTGTTCGCTCTGCCGCTTTGGCTCATGGATACTCCCCTCCCGTCCGCCGTTCCCATCCCCACCGTGGAATCGCAAACGCCAATGAAGGACCGCCCGGACCCCCAACTTTTTCACTATGCAGCGCGCTTCATTTTTCAAAACGAGATACCAGCGGAAACGCTTTTGTTCTGGCCCCGCGCCATCACGGTCGCGGC
>JANLTE010000072.1:0-3962 GCA_031362785.1 Elusimicrobiota bacterium | reverse complement strand
AAGGAAAATGCCTCGCGACCGCAAACTGGTTATCAGTCACATTTTGAAGTCAGGCCCATTTCTTCCTTAATTAATAAGGCGAGTTACTTAAAGATTGGGAAAGAGTCCTGGTCCAAACGCGAGCGTTTTTCGTTTGATTATGATTTAACGATTTTGGAGCAATTTACTTTATCCGCGACCGCGAATTCAGGGGTAATGATTGCCGATGGCGGCGGAGAACAATTCGATTTATGGCGCAAAAGATTTTTAACGCGCCGTTTGGGAAGCGGTTTGAACGCCGACGCGGATGGAAAATTTAAAATAACAAAGGAGCTCGTCTAAAATCAGTCCAATCCAATTGGGCTGATTTTTTTTGCGCTCGACAAGGAGAAAAAAAATGATCAAGTATTGGCAGAAGAAAAAGAACGAAATTTTAAAGCGGTCGGTCGCGTTCGCGATCGCCTTCAGCTTTCTATTCACCACTCTTTTAGCGCCGTTCGCGGAGGCGTCAATTTGGGACGAGCGCAGCAAAGCGGTAAAGGCGATGCAGTCTAGCCGGGAAGCGCAGCAGAGCGAGAACGCGCAGCAGGAGCCGGTCGAGCTCGCATCGGCGAAGCTGAGCGGCATGGGCGCGATGTCGGACGGCATGCCGTCCGGACGGATGGCCGGCGAGATCGCCGACATCGAAAACTCTCTCCTTGGCGGCAAAGCGAACCACAACCTCCTTTCTAACTCATCTCTACAAGAAGCGCTGCAGAAGCGCCACAATCGTTCCGCGCGGTCGCGCGGCAACCTGAAGGGCGTTCCGTCCGAACTCTGGGAGCGGATCGGGGCTTATGGCAGCGTGCAGAAAGTACATTTAACTCAGGGCCAAGAGCTCAAGATCGTGAACGGGCAGATCTCTGCCAAAACGCCGCTCGTGGTGCATCTCCAGGATGTGCATGATGTTTACGGGGTGCAGAGGAACTTGTCTTTCCTTATTAACGAGCTCATGGAGTCGGGCGCAGGGATCATCGGGCTCGAAGGATCGGAAGGGAAACTGGAAGGTCTCGAGACCTGGAGACTGTACCCTGATCGCGAGAGTCTATTAGAAGTGGCCGGATATCTCGCAAAGAATGGGCTCCTCACGGGCGCGGAACTCGCGGGACTCAGCCGAAAGAATGACGCGATTGAATTTTACGGATTAGAGGAAAAGCAGACCTATGTGGATCAGGTCGCGTCGTTCCAGACCACTTTAGCGAAAAAAGCGGACATTTCGAAGTGGACATCCCGCGTGGAGTCCGTTTTAGCGCAGCTGAAAGCCAAGGCCTATAGCCCAGCGCAACAGGAGCTGGACGCGAGCCGGTCGCGATTTGATGGGCAAAATGGAGCGCAGAAAGAGACCCTTGGTCAACGCATTGAATTCCTGGCCCGCGCGGATCACAAAGAATTCACCGTTAACTCGAACTCTTATCCCAACATCAGCAAATACCTGAAAACCTTCTCGCTCGAGAAGAGCATGGACTTCAAGAAGATATCCGAAGAGCAAAAGAAACTGTTCCTCACGCTATCGAAGAAACTGAATCAAAACGAGCTCATGGCCCTGCTTCAAGACAGCATTCTTTACAGACTTGGCCGCATCGGTTACAGCGAATTTTATTCGAGCTTAAAAGATCGCTGTATCACTGCGGGAGTTTCCATGACGCCTGCGGTATCAAAATACATCGGGTATGTATCGTCGGTTGAAGGCATCAGCCAGGAAGGGTTGTTTAATGAGCTGTCAAGATTAGAAGATCAGGTGTGGAAGCGTTCATTCACCACCAACATTTCTGTTCAAGCGGCGATTCATGAATTAGATGAAGATTATCGGCTCGCCAAGAAGGGCTTAGACTTCGGCATGAGCCCGCAGGACTACGAGAAGTACGACGCGCGCAAGGAACAGATTTCAAAGATCAACGCCCGCATCCAGGAAGCATCTGTATTGCTGGGCGATGCCATCACAATTAAGGAAGAGATGGGCCGCGAGCTGTTGCAGGGCGTGGCGCGGTTCAACCAGTTGTCGCATCAGCGAAACCAGATTTTTGTTCAGAAACTCACCGACAAGATGAAGAAGAAAGGGAAGAACTTCTCTGTCATTGTCGCCGGCGGATATCACACGGGCGGAGTGGAAGAGCTGCTGAAGTCCAAAGACGTCTCGTTCATCACGATCCGTCCTAAAATTAACCTCGCGGAGATGAAAGACGGCCACCACCCGCTTCAAGCCTTCATTCGCGATCCTCTGCCGCTTGAGAAACTCTTCGTGCAGGAGAAGGTCACCATCGTTCAGGCCCAATCTTTGGGAAGTGCGGAAGCATTTGGGTTTTCCCGCGCTGCGCAAACGGTTCGATCTCTGTTCAGTGCGCTCACGCCGGTCATTGGACTGTCGAAGAAAACTGAGACCGATCGCGTCGCGTTCTTGGCGGAATTCCGGAAATTTGTGGATGAGAACGGCATCGAAACGGTTCGGATTACCAAGGTTGGCACGAAGGGAGAGATCACATCTGCCACGGTTACCATGGGCAAGTCGCGTTATGTCGTAAGCGCAACCAAAGATACAGCGATGGCTCAGAAGCTGCAAGCGACTCCCGCGCAGTTACTGGCGCAGTTGAACGTCATTGAAAGCGATGCGCAACAGGTTGTTTCCGGCCAAGGCGTTACATCCAACGGGACGCAAGGTGTGACTTTCGCCGTTACAGAAGTCAAACTCTCATGGTCTATGAGAGCATGGTCCTGGGTGAACACTCAGTTTGAATCTGGATCTAACAAACATGCATTTCTCATAGCAGCGACCGGAATTGCCGCATTTATTTCATCGGCGCTCATTTATGGTGGCGTCTATTTTGCCGCGCTCATAGCCGTTATTACGCTCGGACTGGGGTCACCCGTTCTTTTAATGGTTTCGGATCGCATTCCGCAATGGGTTGCATCCATTTCTCCTACAACTGGTTTTGGTTCCATCCTGCGTGTTACGGTAAGAGGCGACGGAGCAACGGGCACAGTCGTTTCAAGTGCTGAACAACGAGAGATTGCGCAGGCAGAACAGAAAGCTCGGGAAAACACCACTTTTAGAGCCGGCAAGGCGGACCGCACTCCGGAAGTCATGCAGGATGTCCATGCCATGGCGGCTGCGGCGGTGGCTGCGAAAGGGTATCGCGGAAATGCCTTAGGCGTGACCGACAAGGCCGAGATCAAAAAATTAAAAGATGGCGCTGACGGATACGCGAAGAAAGTAATCCACGCCCTTCTGATCGTGATGGGCATCCAGATGTGGGTGCATGTGGCGGAGGGCTTTGGGCGGGACGGTGTCGTGCAAAGTTTCAAGGGCGGCGAACTCGTGAATCCGGAAGGCAAGAACGGGGTCCGGCATGGCGCTAATGATGTTATTGAAGGCACAAACGTCACTTCCACTAACCTGGAGGGCAAATCTCTTGGGGAAATTACGCGAGCGGAGTCCGGTGGAACTTCTGCCGGCGCTTATGGGGACGGCGTATTGGCCTTGGGAAATGTTCCGGATATTTATGCCGATCAGCTGGTTACAAACGTTCCCAATAAAGCTCGTAATAGAATTCAGAAACTCATTGAGACGAACGTCAAAGCAGAAGATGCGGAGACTATGACGGAAGTCTTGACGGCCATTGCTAAGGCCAACGGAATCGGCATTGGCGATATGGAAATTGTGCTCATGAACCGAGCGCGCGAAACCCTGCGTTTGACGTCGCTCCAGGAAATTCAGAAGAAAAATCCCGGATTTGAAATCACCCAGATTGAGGATGGCACGGTTCCTCACGGTTTGTTGGGATCGTTCGGCGTTAAACCCGGCTCAGGTCAGAAACATAAAGTCATGTGGACCGTCGGCGGTTCCGCGGAAGCCGTAATGGGGCTTGCGGTCGCAGCAAGTGTCAAGGGCGGAGTGGCGGCTTTGGCGTACTATTCCAAGAATGTCAACAAAAACTCTGATGGCACCG
>JANLTE010000071.1:0-1656 GCA_031362785.1 Elusimicrobiota bacterium | reverse complement strand
TACATGGACGGCGACTGGGATTCTGATTTCGCGGACCTCGTTCTTTCCTGGTTTATTTTGAACAAAGAGCATTGGCCCGCGATTTCGGGAACGTCTCGAAAATTTTCCATCGTGAACTTCATGGGGTTTGCCAACCGCGTGGTTCACGCGTTTCGTCCCAACAATTTAAGCGGCAGCCGAAAAAACATACGGGCGCATTACGATTTGAGCAACGATTTCTTCAAAACTTTTCTGGATCAGACGATGACTTACTCCTGCGCGTATTTCGACTCGCCGGATCAGGACTTGGAGTCCGCTCAGATCGCCAAATACGACCGCTTGTGCCGGAAGTTGCGGCTCAAATCGTCCGACCGGGTCCTGGAGATCGGGAGCGGTTGGGGCGGATTTTCTATCCATGCCGCAAAAAATTACGGTTGTAATATTACAGCGATCACGATTTCCAACGAACAGTATCGGTTCGTCAGGGATCGCATTCGCTCCGAGGGCTTGGAAAGTCAAATTCAAATTTCGCTCTGCGATTACCGGAAAGTTTCAGGCCAGTTCGACAAAATCATTTCTATTGAGATGCTGGAGGCGGTGGGTGAGAAATATTTGGATCGCTACTTCGCCAAATGCAACGCGCTCCTGAAAAAAGACGGCCTGCTGGGGATTCAGGTGATCACCTGCCCCGATTCGCGGTTCGAATCCTTTCGGAAAAACGTGGATTGGATCCAAAAGTATATCTTCCCCGGATCGCTTCTGCCGTCCGTCGGTCGAATTCAGAGCGCGCTTCAAAAAACGGGTGAGCTCATGCTGCATGACCTCGAAGACATGGGCCTCTTCTATGGGAAGACTCTTGGGATTTGGCAGGAAACCTTTCAAAGGAACGCGCAAAAAATTCACGGGATGGGCATGGATCGGCGCTTTATTAAGAAATGGAATTATTATTTCTATTACTGCAAAGCCGCTTTCGAGACCCGAAACATCAGCGTTGTACAGGCGGTGTTCACCCGCCCCAACAACTGGTTGTTGCCCTCAATGCTTGCCGTACCTTTTATATTTTGAAAATATTTTTTAAAGAAAAGCTCCTTGGGTTAATCAAGGATCAGCTCAAGCAAGGCATCACCCCCAAAAAAGTCGCCCTGACTCTTGCTCTAAGTTTAGTGTTGGGCATTTTCCCTATCCTGGGCGCCACCACCCTCCTCTGCCTTTTTGTCGGTTTTACCATGAAACTCAATCAGCCCATCCTTCACATTATGAATTATATCCTGTACCCGGTTCATATCCTATTAATCCCTGCCTTCATCCGGGTCGGGGAATCGCTGTTTGGCGCGCCGCCTGTTCCCTTTAACCTGTTGGTTTGGATCGATGTTTTTCGGAAGAGCCCGTTCGAATTTTTGCATAAGTTTGGCCTGGCGGGCGTCCACGCGGTTGCGGCTTGGTGCCTCATTGCTCCTTTCGTGGCGGCGATCACCTACTTTATTTTTTCTCCCATCTTTCAAAAAATGTCGTCCGGCAGCAACATATAAATGAATTCTTTGCAGGGGCTGTTCTTGCCGTCGCTCATGTTGGTTTTTGTATTGATGTTCGCAACCTGGCTCGTTTCGGTACAAGTTAAAAATGCGGGTTTCGTGGATGTGGCCTGGGCGTTCGCTTTCACTCTGCTTGGAACGGCGT
>JANLTE010000051.1:0-5107 GCA_031362785.1 Elusimicrobiota bacterium | reverse complement strand
CCCGGCGAGGGCGGACAGCTTCCCGGACATAAAGTGGACGATTATATCGCGAAGATCCGCTATTCGGTTCCGGGAGTGGGGCTCATTTCGCCTCCGCCGCACCACGACATTTATTCCATCGAAGATATCGCTCAGCTCATTCACGATTTGAAGAACGCCAACCGCGACGCGCGCGTGCATGTGAAGCTCGTGTCGGAAGTCGGCGTGGGGACGGTCGCGGCCGGAGTTGCCAAAGCGAAAGCCGACGTCGTTTTGATTAGCGGCTACGACGGCGGAACGGGCGCGTCTCCTTTAACTTCCATTCAGCATGCCGGGATTCCCTGGGAGATGGGCTTGGCTGAAACCCAGCAGGTGTTGGTGGCCAACGGCCTGCGCGGGCGCATCGTCGTTCAGGCGGACGGCAAAATGCAGACGGGCCGCGATGTGGCGATCGCAGCACTCCTCGGCGCCGAAGAGTTTGGTTTTTCAACCGCGCCCCTGGTCACGCTCGGCTGCATCATGATGCGAGTTTGCCATTTAAACACTTGCCCGGTCGGAATCGCGACCCAGGATCCTGAACTTCGCAAAAAATTTGAAGGCAAGCCCGAACACGTCATCAACTATTTCTTTTTCGTGGCCGAAGAGCTGCGCCAGATCATGGCGGACCTCGGGTTTAAAACGATCAAGGAGATGGTGGGGCGCGTCGATAAACTGGATTCGAACGACGCCATCACTCAATGGAAAGTAAAAGGCCTCGACCTTTCCCAGATTTTGTATATGCCCGAACCCAAGAACCGGTGGTACTCGCTCAGCTGCGTGGAAAAGCAGGACCATGGTTTGGAAAAAGCGCTGGACAATGCGCTTATCGAAAAGTCTAAAGAGGCCATCGCGGCGAAGCGGCCCATCAAGATTCATTCCGCGGTCCACAATTACAACCGCTGCGTCGGCACCATGCTATCGGGCGAAATCGCGAAGAAGTACGGAGATGAAGGCCTGCCCGACGATACGATTCAGTGTTTCTTCAAGGGGAGCGCGGGGCAGAGCTTCGGCGCGTTCCTGGCGCGCGGCGTAACTCTGCAAGTGGAAGGCGATGCGAACGATTATGTCGGCAAAGGTTTATCGGGCGGGAAGATCGCGGTTTATCCGCCGAAAGAAGCGACCTATATCGCCGAGGAAAATATTATTGTCGGAAACGTCGCGCTTTACGGCGCCACGAGCGGAGAAACTTATTTCCG
The DNA here is from genome assembly GCA_031362785.1 of Elusimicrobiota bacterium. GTDB lineage: Bacteria > Elusimicrobiota > Elusimicrobia > 2-02-FULL-39-32 > 2-02-FULL-39-32 > JANLTE01. The sequence goes on along the minus strand of JANLTE010000051.1, from coordinate 3,893 downwards.
CGGCCTCGCGGGCGAGCGTTTCGCCGTGCGAAACAGCGGCGCTTCTTCCGTCGTCGAAGGCGTGGGCGATCACGGCTGCGAATACATGACGCGCGGGTTAGTCGTGGTGCTTGGCAAAACGGGCCGGAATTTCGCGGCCGGCATGAGCGGCGGCATCGCCTATGTTTGGGACGCGGATCAGACTTTTAAATACCGCTGCAATCTCGGCATGGTTGAAATTCAGAAAGTGAACAATGAGCGCGACGAAAAGCAACTTCGGGGCTTAATTGAAAACCACCTGCGCTACACCGACAGCGCCGTCGCGAAGAAAATTTTAGGCAACTGGGGAAAATTCGCGGATCAGTTCGTGAAAGTCATGCCGCTCGACTATAAAAAGGTCATCGAGCAGCAGCACTTGAGCGCCGAATCCATGAAACTGGCGGCGGTTTAACCATGGGAAAAATTACAGGTTTCAAAGAATATCCTCGAGCGATTCCAGCGGATCGTCCCACCGATGTGCGCGTAAAAGACTGGAAGGATGTTCACGGCCACTTTACGGACGAGACGGTTAAAGTCCAGGCCGCCCGCTGCATGGATTGCGGGATTCCCTTCTGTCACAAGGGTTGCCCGCTCGGCAACATCATCCCCGATTGGAACGATTTGGTTTACCGCGATCACTGGAAAGAGGCGCTGCAATCTTTGCTCTCCACCAACAATTTCCCTGAATTTACGGGCCGCATCTGCCCCGCGCCTTGCGAAGACTCCTGCGTTTTGAACATCCAAAAAAATCCCGTCACCATCGAGCGGATCGAGCAGGAAATCATTGAACAGGGATTTAAGCGCGGATACATGACGGTTCGTCCTCCGCAGCGCCGCACCGGAAAAAAGGTTGCGGTCATCGGATCAGGGCCTTCGGGTTTGGCTGCCGCGGACCAATTGAACAAAGCCGGACATTCCGTTACCGTTTTTGAGCGCTCGGACCGAATCGGAGGCCTTCTGATGTACGGCATTCCCGACTTTAAGCTCGAGAAATGGGTCGTGCAGCGCCGCGTTGACCTCATGAAGGAAGAAGGCGTTCAGTTCAAAGTGAGCTCCCATGTGGGAGTGAACATTAAAGTCGAGGACCTGCGCAAGGATTTTGATGTGATCGTTCTGGCGGGCGGCGCCACCAAGGCGCGCGATTTAAACATTCAGGGCCGCGACTTGAAAGGCGTTCACTTTGCCGTCGATTTTTTAACTCAGCAGAACAAGCGCAACCAGGGCGAAACCATTTCCAAAGATATAGAGATGACCGCGAATGATAAATCGGTCGTCGTTCTGGGTGGCGGTGATACGGGTTCAGATTGCCACGGCACTTCGCTTCGCCAGGGCGCGAAAAAAGTAACTTCGTTTGAGCTCCTGCCCAAACCGCCTGAAACGCGCGCGCCATCCAATCCCTGGCCCGATTGGGGAAGAGTTTTCCGCACCTCCAGCTCGCACGAAGAAGGCGGCAGCCGCGATTGGAGCATTTTAACGAAAAGTTTTTCGGGCGAAAACGGAGTGTTGAAGAAGATCAACATGGTTCGACTGAAGTGGGTCGATTCGACCAACGGCGGTCCTCCCAAAATGGAAGAAATTCCTGGCAGCGAACACTCGATCAACGCGGACTTGGTTCTCCTCGCTCTTGGGTTCCTCGGCCCAGAAACGAACACCATGATCCAGCAGCTGGGCGTGGCGCTCACCGATCGCGGGAACATCCAGGTGGATAAGAATTACATGACCACCGTTCCAGGCATATTCGCTGCGGGCGACATGCGGCGCGGCCAGTCCCTCGTCGTTTGGGCCATCTGGGAAGGCCGCGAAGCCGCCCGCTGCGTTGACGCTTTCCTTATGAAGGAATCCGCTCTCCCGACCAGCCCCTTCCACTACTAATACTGATGTTCAAACTCAATCTATCGAAGGCAGCTTTGCGCTCAACCCTGTTGATCGCCCTCGCATCGATTGCGTGCGTCGCTCCATCGATTGCAGAATCAACCTATAGCGTGATGGACGCGCCTGAGCGCGGCGTTTTCAACATCGGCCCGTCCCGCGGGGACCTTCAGGTCATTGTCGATCTGAGTTTACAGCGAAACGTTATTCAGTTCGATTTCGTCACGCCGGCCAAGAGCGTCGTAGGCATCTGGACGAAAGGCTATCCGATGGGACTTTCTTCGAGCACGGTCAACGCGGTCCGGTTTCAGGCCAGGCCTGAAGATCCCAACCAGGCGCAGCAGATTTTGGTTTCCCTCGAGATTAAGGGGAGCAAGGACATGCAAAGGATTTCACTCGATCTGAAATCGGGATGGAACCGCGCCGTAGAGTCCATCAATTGGGCGAAAGTCGGAGACATGAAAGAAGCCGTGTTTGTCGTCGCGCCCGCGGGTTCAAAGGATATCTCCGGGCGGATCTATTTCGATTTGGAATTTGAGCATCTCGACCAGATGCCCAAAAAAGCGCGCCGGGATGGAAACGCTTTTGGAATCATGGACGCGTCCGAGAGGGGCATGTTCAACATCGGCCCTGCCCGCGGCGAAGTGTCTTTGGTCCGCGACGATGCGCTCAACAAAAAAGTGGTGCGGTTCAGCTACACGCTTCCGCCCAAATCCGTCACCGGAGTTTGGAACAAAGGATTTCCTTCCGGCCTTCAGCCTTCCTCGGTCAACGCGGTCCGCGCGGGCATCAAGGTTACCGACCCCGCGCAAATTCAGCAGGTCACGGTGGCATTGGAACTTAAGGGCTCCGCGGAAGTGCAGAAAGTTCCTCTCCGCCTCCAAGCGGGCTGGAATTCAATCGACGAGATGATTGATTGGGCGAGGATCGGCACATTGAAGGAAGCCGTCTTCGTGGTGAGTCCGGCCAATAGCGGGAAGCCAGTCACCGGACGGTTCCACTTCGATCTCGATTTTCTCAAACTCTCCCAGCTTCCGCGCCGCCGCGCCGAGGGCTCGCCCTCGTCCTTCAGTTTGCAGGATGCGTTGGAGCGGGGTATCTTCAATATCGGCGAAGCCAAGGGCGAAGCCGCCACCGCGGTTGACCCTAACCTGAAAACGGACGTCATCCGATTCAAATACAATGCCGCTCCCAGCGCGGTCATCGGCCTCTGGAGCAAAGGTTATCCGTCGGAAGTTGGGCCCGAACTGGTCAACGCGGTCAGGATCGGCGTGAAGACTTCGAACCCTGAGCAAATCCAGCAGATTTCAGTTTCCGTTGAAGTGAAGGGCTCGCGCGACGTTCAAAATATTCCCGTCCGGCTGGAGCCGGGTTGGAGCGTGGCCGAAGAAGGGATCGACTGGGGCCGTATCGGCGCATTAAAAGAGGCGGTTTTCCTCGTGAGCCCGATGGGCGGCAAAGCGGCGGAGGGGGAGCTTTCGTTCGATCTCAGTTTCCTAAAATTGTCCAATGTGCAAAAATCCCAAAATCCGCTGGCAGGACGAATGGTTCTGGTGCTGGGCACCAGTTTCATTTTGGCTCTGTTGACCGCGCTCTATGGAAAGTATTTCCGCAAACGCTCCACCGATTCGGATGGCCGCCCTGAAAAATCCGTTCAGGAAACTCAAACACCGCCCGGTTCCGATCTCAAAAACGATTTTCTCATCGGATTGACGGCAGTCTTAATCGCCTGCGTCACGCTTAGCGTTTACGTTCTTGGAACGCTCACCGTGACCGGGAATGGACTGAGTTTCCTTTTGGTTGGCGTCGCGGGCGCCATGATTGCTCAGTTGCTAAAGAAAGGCCTGACGGGCAAAGGCCTGACGCCCAGGGAAATGTTTCAAAACGTTTTCTTCACCGGACTTTTGGCCGCATCGTCCAGCAAGCAGGTGTTGCTGCAAGCACCGGGCTCGTGGGGTCAGGCCTGGATGCTTTCCAACCTCACTGCCGCGCTGGCCTGCCTGATT
>JANLTE010000057.1:0-5886 GCA_031362785.1 Elusimicrobiota bacterium | reverse complement strand
CGCGAAATCGTTCGCGCCGAAATCGCTGGTTTTCCGTCCCTGATCGTCGCGCCCTTCAAGCGCGCCGTGGCTCAAGTAGATGGCGGAAGCGCCGAACCCCCAGGAGTTGGAAAATGGATTTTTCGATCCGTGACCCGCGGCGCTAAAATCGGAGTCGCCTTTTTCGAAAGTGGACCGGGACTTCATCCCGAGGGGCATCCCGTATCCGATGAAATCGTACCGCTGGTCGGCGAAGAGTTCGGCATGCATGAAGCTCAATTCCTTTTGTCCCAGTCGCGAAAGAGCCGCCGGGTTCCAGTGGAGTGCGGTCACATCGTTAGCGACGGCGGTATAAGCGTTCCCCATTCCGACCGCTCGCGTGCCGACGGGAATCTTAAGGAACGCCGCGCCTGACCCTGCAAAGACTTGCGCCGAGAAAAATGAAAACAGGGCGAACGATACCGTCAGGAGCTTCGAAAAAGTTCGAAGCAGCTGCGTCACGCACTCAATTTTAAGATTTCGATTCATTTTTTCTTATTCCTTTGATGCTACTGATCCCCTGACAATCCACTGTAAGGCCATAAGCGAGGGGACGACTTCGTCGAATTATTTCACGACTGCCAATTTGAAATTTTTGCGAAGCGTGCGGTTGTCTTTTCGGGCGGTCGCGGCCACGACGTAAATTCCGCTGGCGACGCTCGAAACGTCCCAGGTCGCCTCATAGGCGTACTTTTCATCCACGACCGCGGGCGAATTTCCCATTGAAATGGTATGGATCAGGTCTCCCGAAACATCATAAATTCGCATCGCGACTTCATCGGCAATTCCCGTCTCGAAGTGCAGGATGGGATTTTTTCCGCCTCGGGCCGGATTGGGATACCCGAAAGCTTCGCCCAGCTGAAACGAAGGGTTCGCGACGCTTTGCGCGTCGAACAGAGCGAATAGCGAGAAGTGATTGGTCCGGGTGATCACCGTTTTATTCTTCGTATCGATCGAATTCCACGTCGTTTTTTCCCATTTACGGTGCGCGGAATTGTAATAGAAAACAGCCAAATCTTTTTCCCGGATGTCGGTGCCATCCACAATACCGTCGCTGTCTTTATCGGGATAGGGTAGAGTCAGGGTTGCTTCACTGCCCAAATTGCTCTGTCCGCTATGGAGCGTGATCTCAAGGCTCGTGCCCGCGGACTTCATGCGGTTATCGGATTTAGGGGTGTCGGGGTTCAGCGTCACGGTCACCTTGGTTTCATCGCCCGAAAGAGCGCCGGCGGGAATCTGGACTTCGGCCGGATTTGAAGATCGATCGTCGCCGATGATCACCGTATTCTTTTTTTGATTTTCCACGCGCTCGGTTTTCTCAACCTTGCCGTTATCGTCATGATGTTCTTCGCAATCCGGATCCGCATGGTCGATGACGACCGTCACATAGGAAGGCATCGCGTCCTCGATCCCCTGGGCGTTGATAGCCACCGCGCGGATGAGGTATTCTCCGTTCGCCAAATCCTCTACGTTCCACTGCACAAAGTAAGGAAAGCCGGTATCGGGGTTAGGATGCTCACGGTTGGCAGCGGGAATTAAATTCCAACCGTTACCGGAAGCGCGTTTATACTCAAATCGGACCGAACCGACGTCTCTGGAGTCGTCGCAATGCGTTTTGGCCATGATGGTGAGCCGTTCGCCTGAAACTTTTTGTCCGTTCTTTGGGCTACTAATATTGGCAGACAGGCACGGCGGCGTTTCATACGCTGTCGCCGACACGATGTTGGTGTTTTGGTCTTCGCAGCCACCCAAGTGCAACGCCCGCACCACAAATTTGTAAGTCGCGCCGGCCCTCAAATTATCTGCGGTCCAGCTGGTTTGAGTTGGAAGTACTGTCACCGCGGGCGCGCCAAAATTCACTTCGTTTTCTCCCATGTAAATCCGGTACTCCTTGAGATTGGGCGTAATGGAAGGCGACCAGGAGAGTTCGATCTTTCGGAACGGAAGCGGTATCGCCGCCAAATCGCCGACGGCTCGCGGACAGATCCTCTTTCGGACCGTCACGGTGAAAGCGCAGCGCGCGGCGTTGCCGGAAGCGTCCTGAGCGACAACGGTCACAGTCGTAACGCCCACGTTAAACGCGCTCCCCGAAACGGGTGTCATCGTGACGCTTGGATTGGGATCCAAATCATCGGTCACGCTGGGCGCAGCAAAGTTTACAACTACCGAATCGGTTTCGATGTTTTCCACCAAAATCGCTGAAGGACAGGTGAACGAGGGCGGCGACGCGTCCACGAGGTCTTCTATAACAGTAACGGAACCCGCGGTCTGTCCCGGAACGAAAACTTTTTGTCGGGATAGATCTACGGCGCAAAACTTCGATCCGGCTCCCACGGGCAAAGTGGCCACCACCTGACGGCTGCGGGTATCGATCACGGAAAGCGTGCTATCGTCCGCGTTCACGACATAAACTCTTTTTTTGGCGGGGTTCAATGTTAATCCCCAAGGCGAAGTTCCCACGGGAATAGTGGTATTAACCTGATCGGTTTGGCCGTCAATGACGGTCAGGGAGTTCCCGCCGTAATTCGTGATATAAATTAAATTCGACGCCGAATCGATTCCTATATTCGCCGGATACTGTCCGACAGCGATGCGGCTGAGCACCTGGCTGGCGTTCAAATCATAGACCGCCACTTGATGGTTGGCGTAATCGGCGATGTAGCATTTGCCGTTGGCAGGATTGATCTTGATCCCCTGCGCGCGGTCGCTGGGTCCGATTAGGAGGGACTGAATCGCCGTTCCATTATAAACGCCCAGATAAAGCGTTGAATTGTATATATAAGGAAAGTAGATTTTATCGTTGTAAAGGGTGAGGGACGAAGGGGGTCCATCAGGCCGAATGTTACCGATAAATCGTCCGCTCGTTAAATTGTAAGCGGCGATCCCCTGGTTAAATTCATCGATCGCGTAGGCCTTGCGGTCCGCCCCGCTTGCAGTCGCCGGCATTTCCAGTTCGCCGCCATAGAGGTTCAAATACCCGGCTGGAAAATTAAAGAGCCCTGACATCAGCATGATATCGTAAAAATTTATTTTCTTGAGCACGCGGTGGTCATCCGAATTTATCTTGTAGATCCCGCCGTTGGGACCGTTCGTCAGATAGAACGCGCCTTCCGCCGAATCCACTTCCACGTCCAGCGGCGTCGCCGGAGCGAAGGAAATTCGCTCGATCAAATCGTAGGAGTTGTAGTCAACGATGCTCACATCCTGCGACCAGACATTGGCCGTGTAAATGCGGTTCCTCGCCGAGTCGAAGCAGACGCCGGACGGATCGTCCCCGGGAGTCATGGACCTGACCAATTGAAGCGTCTGAGAATCAAGGATATGGAGTTTATCGGTATAATTATCGACGATGTAAATTTTATGGCGGGCACGGTCCGCGATTAGCCGTTGCGGCCAGGAAATGTTGGGAATGTCCTGCGTGATGGTATTGTTGCCTACATTAATGACAGTGATGCTCGAGCTGTACATCTGAGTAATGAACAGGTTATCGCCGTCTTGATCGCTGTCGTAGCGGTTATCCTCGCCCACCGGATTTTTTCCGATGGGAATCCGAGCCAAAATACTTTCCGCGCCCAAATCAAAATTGATATACTCCGCCGTTGCTTGATCGTTGTTGAATACCGTGAGGTACAGCCGGTTGCGCGCCTTATCCAGAGTGATGCTCGATACGGAATAGATCCAGTTCCCAAAATCGATGAGCTGGCGCTGCGTATCGTCCGCCAGGTTTACGACATGGAGCTGGCCCCAGGTTCCGTAATAAAGCATCGCTGAATCTTCGTCGATAATGAGCGAATGAATCCACCCGTTCTGCGAAGTCAGCATCCTTTCGAGCGCCAAATTTTGATCGAAAACAAAAATTTTGGCTTGGTTCGAGGAGTCCAAAGCGCTGACGAACACTTTGCTGTTATAAATCCGAATCGTCGAAGGGTAGCGCATCCCGTCCGCGCGCGCCAACACGCGTTTAGTGGCCGGATCGATTTTGAGGAGAGTCCCGCTGTGGTAGCCGCCCACATAAATGGACCCGTCGCCTGAACTGCAAGCGATGGGAACGGGGTGGTCGAGCGCGCTCTCTTGGGAAAGCCGGATGGTATCGAGGACTCTGGGCGCGGCCTCTACCCGCGGCGCGAACGAGGCGCAGGCCAAGACGATCAACGCGAGAGAAACTGAGAGGAGTTTGAGAGTAGGTTTCATTCTTTAATCTTTGACAAATTTGAAAAATTTAGTTTCATTAGCGCCATCCGAGAAAACAATGGAAAGTGACGCATAATACTTTCCCGACGGCATTTCCTTTCCGTAAATGTCGCGCCCGTCCCAAAGGGACTCCACGCGGGCACTGCTTTTCACTTCGCGCAAAACGAACGCTTTAACCGGAAAAAACCGCTCATCCAAAATGTTCACCGCCACGCTTGCGGCGACGTCGGCCGAAAAAAGACCGGGAGCCCCAAAGGCGTTGGGACCCGAAACCTGGCCGGATTTTTGCAGGGAATAACTGACTTTGAATTTGGAAGGATTTGTGACTTTAATTTCGCCGCAAAATAGAAGGTTCAGACTGGTGGAGAAAAAAAGAAGGGAGATCCCCGTGATCTTGCAGATCGCGCGAATTTTGACTTTCCTGGTTTGTGTATCTTTTTTCAATTTTCCCCCGATGGAAGACCGTCAAAAGCGGCTCGGTATTGTTGAGTCCTTCCCTATATAGCAGGAGTTATTATTGTTTTCAAGTCTTTTCATAAAAAATTGTATCGATGTGTATAAAAAAGTAAAATGTATACATGAGATGGTTTTTGCGCTCGAAAATTCATAAGGCGACCGTTACGGACGCTTCCGTTAACTATGTCGGGAGCATCACGATCGACGAAGATTTGGTTAAAAAAGCAAGGTTTCTGTTGGGTGAAAAAGTGCTAGTGGCCAGCAACACGACGGGGGCGCGGCTTGAGACTTACGTGATTTTAGGAAAGCGTGGTTCTGGCGTGATCTGCATGAACGGGGCTGCCGCTCACTTGATCAAGAAAGGCGAGGAAATTATCATCATGGGATTTGAACTGTCGGACAAAACAGTTAAACCGTCCAACGTCCTGGTCGACAAAAAAAACAAGTTCCTGCGGTATCTCTAGAAGTCTTTCGGTGGCTTGCCAAACTGAGCTTCCACCGTCGTGCTAATTCCCCCGCGCGGCGTAAAGTCCCCTCGAATAGAGGCCCATTTCGGATGGACCGACGCCACAAAATCCTGCAAAATCTTATTCACCGCGTTCTCGTAAAATATCCCAACATTTCGGTAGGCCTGGATGTAGTATTTAAACGATTTCAACTCCACGCAATGACGGTTAGGAATATAGGCGATCGTTAAAGCCCCGAAATCCGGCAGTCCCGTTTTAGGGCACATCGAAGTATATTCAGGAACATTTAGCGTGATTTTGTAATTTTTAAACTGGGTTGGAAACGCCTCCATTTGGGGAAGCTTTGCGTTGAGACCTTTCGCGGCAATTTTCGTAATTTCACTCATCGTTATCTCCTTGTTGGGGGCGCGCTATTTTTCTATTAAGCTTGGATCTTTTTGACGCGCGTCAGAGAAACCCTTCGCGCGCAGGATGCAGCTATCGCACTCGCCGCAGGGTTTCTTGACGCCCTTGTAACAGGACCAAGTCCGGCGATAGGGTACTTTCAGTTTCAAACCCAGTTGAATAATTTGCGCCTTGGTCATCCGAACCAAAGGCGAAAGGATTTCAATTTTTTTCCCCTCGTTACCCAGTTTGGTCCCAAGGCGCGCCACGCGCTTCATGGCATTAAGGTAAATTGGGCGGCAATCCGGGTATCCGCTATAGTCAATCGCGTTGGCTCCGATCACGACCGCGTCGGCCGCGATGGTGTCGG
>JANLTE010000049.1:0-6437 GCA_031362785.1 Elusimicrobiota bacterium | reverse complement strand
GTCGACGGCGTTCATGAAAATTCCGTCTCCGGACAAGCCCTTCGCGGACGTGTGGGTGAGCATGTTGAGCGCGGCCTTTGCCATGTTCGTGTGCGGATGCTTGTCGGTCTTCGTGTAGCGGTGAAACTTCCCCTCCATCGCCGAAACGTTCACGATGTGCTTTTGCCCGGTGTTATCGCGCTTCATCATCGGCGTCAACTTGTTGCAGAGCACGAAAGGCGCGATCGCGTTCACGAGCTGAAGCTCAATCATTTCCGCCGTCGGGATTTCGCCGAGGCCGAGCCGCCAGCTGTTGGTAGCGCGCAAATCCACTTGCTGCAAATCGGCGTCGAGCCTCCCTTGCGGAAACACTTTTTCTGCCGGAAGCGAAGCGTCGTGGGTGTAGGGAATTTGGGAGAGCTTGGCCGAATATGAAATTCCTATTCCGGACGCAGTACCGTTCCAGGCGAGAGCCTGCGCTGATCCGGCAGCCGCGCTGGAACCGTTCACTTCAGTAGATGGGTTAGCCAGAGTAGTTGAGCTATCAAGAGACGAGTTACCGAGCATCAATTGATTTTTGCACTCTTCGAAAGGACGGAGCAACTGCTGAACGCTATCGGACAATTCGTGGAACTGAAGCGTTTCGTTTTGCAGAAGATGGCTGTAGAAACCCGGCGGGCGCCGCACGGTCTGAGCGGCATTGTTAATCAGCAAATCGAGCCTCGCATATTTGCGCTCCACATAGTCGCAGAAAAGTTCGACGCTCGGCGTGTGGCGCAGGTCGAGGCCATAAACATGCAGCCGGTCGCGCCACAACTCAAAGTCCGATTCGCGGGCGTAGCGCGAAGCAGAGTCTACCGGAAAACGCGTCGTGGCAATCACCGTGGCCCCTGCGCGCAACATCATGAGCGCCGACTGATAGCCGATTTTGAGCCGCGACCCCGTAATCAGCGCCACCTGCCCGTCCAACGATGCAGTTTGAAAGCGCTTCTCGTAATTAAATTCCGCGCAGCTCGGACACATGGCGTCGTAAAAAAAATGCACGCGCGTGAACTGGCTCTTGCACACATAGCAAGCCCGCGAATTGATCAGCTCGAGCTCTTTAAATCTCTCGGCCGCGTCCGCCCGCGTTATTTGGCGAGGCGCCGTAAACACCGCGTCCACCCTTGCGCTCCGGATCCCCGTCGCCGCGCGAATAACGCGCTCGTGATCTTCGACAGTCTGCCGTTTCAGCCGCAGCCGGATCCGCCGCCGCCGCTTAATCTCGTCTCGGTTCGGCGCGCAAAGCCGCCCCGCCGCGGTCATCAAGGCGATCTTCTGCTCTTCCGACATGTGAGCGATCTCCGCGCCGTCCCTCACCAAATCTTCGATGAGCGCGATGCAGTCTTGAATGTCCTCTTTGGAATACTTCGGCCCTGCGATTCTTTTCAGCGTGTTCATCGGGACCGGCTTTATTTTGGAAGCTCTCCGCTGTCAGAAACCTGGGTCGCGTTAGGAGTTTCATTGGCGCTTTCGAGCTTGCGCCGCATCTTTTCTTCCTGCTTCTTCTTCCGCTTCATCTCTTTTTGATGCTTTTCGAATCCGTAATTAGGTTTTTTCACTAGGCCATCCTTTTGATGATTTATTGGTGCTGCGCGCAACTGCCCCTACATTATAGGATATCTGCATTTATTATCTCGAGCATGCGGATATCCTCGGCGTCATCGGCTCCGCCCGCCATTTTCTTCATCGTGATTAGATCTTCAAGCGAACATATCCGGACCGGAATGCCGCCCAAATCCTTATTGACCGAGCGAGACAGGAGCCCGTCGAACTCCACGGGGTATTCCGCATAGAAATTAAGCGCGAGCAGAGGATTATCTTTATTGTAAAACGAAAATAAAATCAATTCGTGATCTTTGATCCACAAAGCTCTTTGCGGCGCATCGGCAAACCCCTTGGGATCCACCGGTAAGCGGGGCAGATAGCCCAACTTCGAAACAATTTCCACGGCTTTCGACGCGTTCGCTTCATCCAACCCAACCACCATGTCCACATCGTTCGTTAAACAAGTGTGACCGTGCAGAAGGACGGCCAATCCGCCGACCACTACATACACCACCTTTTCGCGATTGAACGCGTTTATAACCGGAAGATATAATGACACGGCGATATCCTATCAAAATTCCAACAGTGGGGTTAAGATCAAGAAACTTCCTCGGGGAAACACTCCAACAGGTTGTTGGAGAATTAAGGCGATATTGCATTTGATATAAATCGGAATTTCTGCCACAAGCTGTGGCAGAAATTGAGATTGATTCAGTACTGCCATTTTCAACTGGTGACAATTTGTCGCCAGTTGCCCCCATTGTAGATAAAGTTTACATAAAGTTAAAAAGACATTTCTGGCACAAGCTGTGCCAGTTTTGGCTTCAGGTCAATTGTGCAACGATCCGTTGCACAATTGTAACATCAGGCCGCGTGCTTTGATTTCAATGGAGCTTCCGGCACGATGGAAAGTTTGAGATGCAACGCATGCAGGATCGCGGTCAGATTTTTAAGTTTCGGATTGCCGTGCCGGGATAAAATCCTGTGCAACGTCACGCGGTGGATTTTTGAAAGTCTCGCGACCCTGGACATGCCGCCCAGCGCTTCTGTAACATAATGCAAGGCGAGCAGAAAGGTTTCGTCATGGTTTTCCTCAAGCGCGGCGTTCAAGAACGCAATGGCCTCGCGAGGATCTTTAAGATCCTTTTTCAAAATCGCATCAAACGACACGCTTCTCGACCGATTCTTATTTTTCATTCGCAAAATGCTCCTTCCAGTAAAATATGGCCCTGGGGATATCCGCCGATTGCGTATCTTTTGTGCCGCCCAGCAGGACAAGCGCCTCGCTGCCATGAAGCCCGACATAAATTCTGTATCCTGGACTTAAGTGAATGCGAAGTTCGCACACGCCCTCACCGATAAACTTGTAATCGCCCAGATTTCCAAACATCAGACGAACCAGTCTTGACCTGATCGCGTTTCTGGCCCTTATATCCCTTTGAGCATGAAGCCAATCGCTAAACGGAACTTCACCAAAGGCGTTCTCGTAAATCCGGACCTCTCTCCTAAGGACATCCATCTTAGAATGTCCTTTCTAATTGTAACATAAACGCTACACTTCCGCAAGCGGGGAAATTCTTCATTCATAGAGGATATTGGATTCGGACGGGCTTGGGAATCGACGACTTACTTCAATACGGGGAGAAATAAAGACACGGCGATATCCTATCAATTTTTCTGCAGCGGGATTAAGCCGCGCGCTTTGTTTTTGGGGAGGATTCTGGAACGATGGTCAGCTTGAGACGTAAAGCGTGCAGGATGGCGGTTAAATTTGTGAGTTTTGGATTACCATGCCGGGATAAAATCCTATGCAGGGTCACGCGGTGAATCTTCGAAAGCTTCGCAACCCGGGATATTCCGCCCTGCACCTCGGTCACATGATGCAGCGCGAGAAGAAATGTTTCCTCATGATTTTCCTCAAGCGCAGCGTTCAGAAACGCAATGGCGAATTTAGGATCTTTGAGATCTCTCTTCAGAAAAGTAACGAACGGGACGCTTCTTGAATGTTTTTTACCCTTCATGTTTTAAATATTCCCTCCAAAATCGCCCTGCGATTTCAATATCCTTCGATTGTGTACGCTTGATCCCTCCGAATAATACGATCACACAGTTTCCGTGAAGACCGACATATATTCGATATCCAGGATTTAAATGAATTCGCAACTCACATACACCCTGCCCAAGAAACTTAAAGTCACCAAAATTCCCGGTGAGAGCCCGCTCTAACCTTGCGCTTATGGCGGTTTGCGCCTTCAATTCATTTAAAGAATAAGCCCAGTCGTTAAATGGAGATTTACCGCGCCTGTCATGGTAAATGCGGACGTCTTTCTTATAAACGTCCACTTTAAGAGATTCGTCCTGAGTGTAACATAAACGCTACACTTTCGCAAGCGGGAAAATGCTTCATTCATAGAGATTACAGGATTAAGGCGAGGTTGAAAATCTACGATTTACTTCAATTCGGGGAGTCGTTGCGGGGCGAATTCACAGCTTTGGAGACCTCATAGGCCGCGAGTTCCGGGCGCTGGTTTTGGGAGAGGACGCGGTCGTAGGGCAGGTTATAATCCAGCCAGCTCTTCCCGGCAGCCGGATCCAAAATCACGGGCATGCGGTCGTGGATGGTTTTCATCAGCGCGTCGGGCTCGGACGACGCGGTCACAATCGTGTAGCTGCGGATCTCGGCCCCCTCGGGGCTCTTCCAGGAGTCCCAAAGCCCGGCCAGCGTGAACAGTGCGTTCGATTTCAGCGTCACGCGCACCGGCACCTTGCCCGCAGCACCCCTGGCCACCCACTCGTAAAACCCATCCACCGGCACGAGGCAGCGGCGGTCCTTCAGCAGCCGCTTGAACGACACCTTCTCGGCCAGTGTTTCGGCCCGCGCGTTGATCATTTTCACGCCGATCGCGGCCTCTCTCGCCCAAAACGGAATCAGCCCCCAGCGGAACTGCATCAAAACGGTTTTCCCCTCCCGGTTATAGAGCACGGGCAGCATCTGCGTGGGCGCCGCGTTATATCGGGGAAGTATGATCTCGCCCTCAACCAAATCGGGCCGAAACCTTTCTCTTATCTCTTTAGCGGTTTTCGCGATCGTCGTGCGGGCGCACATGGATTTGGCTTACACCGGACAAATTTATTTTTTACTTTTTAACATATTGCCCACCCTTAACTTCAAGTCCGGCAATTTGTTATTAATAATGTCCCAAACCACTTCCAAATCGATTCCGAAATAGTCATGCGCTAAAACATCCCGCAAGCCGGCGATCTTCTTCCACTCCACTTCAGGATGCTTCTCCCTGATTTGCAACGGAATGTTCTTGGCGGCCTCACCAATAATTTCCAAATTACGCACCACGCCATCCGATATGAGCGTATCCTTCTTGAGCTTTTCAAAAGTGAGTCCCTTGGTGTATTTTTCAATTCTCTTGATGGCCTCAAGGATGTCTTCCAAATAAAGTCCGTGGTCACGCATATTTAACTTCCGATAGAACCTGATTCTTAATTCTTGCCTTCAGCGCGTCCTTAATAACCAAGTCAACTTTTCGACGAAAGAGTTTTTCCAGATAAAACTTAAGGTCCATGTAATTGTCGAACGTTTTCCCGCCCCGATTAAATTCAACGAGAATATCGATGTCGCTTTTGGCATTTTGACTTAACCGGGCAAAAGAACCAAAAAGACCGACTCTTTTGACACCGAAAGTTTTTATGTGATCGGAATTTTTCTGGATTGTATGTAAAATTCTATTTGTTGGAGACATGTCTGTTTTCCTCGTTATCCATTGGATCAAAACTCTCTGGATGCGTTAGTCAAATTCTATAACTTCCAACCTGCCTGCCGCAATGGGAGAAACGGAATGGGTGTCGTCCACCACGAGGCTGCAGCGGGCGCATATGGGCTGTCGAACCTGTATCAATTCGTGCCGCTTCGGCCGTGCTGTTTGATGTAGTCGCGGACGGCGTCGTGCGTGGTCATCCAGTTTCTTTGAAATTTGATCGCGCGCAAAACGCCTTTCCTGGCCAGGAGGCTTAAATATTCCTGGGTATAGGGCGTTCCGCGGCTGGCTTCGGCCAAAGAAACATAACCTTGTTTCTTGTAGGCGCTCGTGCCTGACGGCGTCAGAGCTTGCAGATAAAGAGCTAAAGACCGCTCCACGCCCCGCGCCATAAAACGAATATAGCGCTCATAATTGTCCTGATCGGCTTCCCTTAAAACGCGATAATACCCCGGACGGTCCACTTTCAAAATCACGGTCGGCGGAAATCCGCGCCGCATCAACAAGAGGTTCATCGCCAGCCGGGCGCAGCGCCCGTTCCCGTCAATAAACGGGTGGATATGGACCAGTTTATGGTGAGCCATCGACGAAAGCCAGACCGGATGAGATTTGGGTTCCTCGCGCTTTAACCACGCAAAAAACTCATCCATGAGGCGCGGCACTTTGACGGGATCCGGAGGAATGTGGACCGCCCCCAAAATTCTCACCCGCTCGCGCCGCCAGCGGCCTGCCTCGTCATCATGAATGCCTTTCAAAATCAATCGATGCAGCGCCCAGAGAAAATCCTGATTCATGGGGGATTTATTTTTGACGGCCTGCTCCAGTTTCAGGATCGCTTCCTTATGATTGACGGCTTCCAAATGCTCCCGCAGGGGCTTCCCTGAAATCGTCAGCCCTTCCTGCAGGACCAGAGCCGTTTCCTTGAGCGTCAGGGAATTGCCTTCAATGGCGTTGGAATTGTAGGTCCACTCGATCACGATCTGCTCATGCAGGCGCTCAAGCGCGGCGGGAGGGAAGGGACGCAGTCTGTCCAGCTGCGCCTTCTGGGCGTCAATCTCGTCGAAACGAAAGAAACCGGAGGGATGGGTGTTCATATCGGAT
>JANLTE010000048.1:0-7355 GCA_031362785.1 Elusimicrobiota bacterium | reverse complement strand
GATCCTTTCCCTCATGCAGATGGCGAAAACCTCGGCCGCTCTCGCGAAACTGCACGAAGCCTCCATCCTCGTCATTTCCATACTCTGCGACCCGACGACCGGAGGCGTGACCGCGTCGTTCGCGATGCTCGGAGACATTTTAATGGCGGAACCCAAAGCGCTCATCGCTTTCGCGGGACCGCGGGTGATCGAGCAGACCATCCGTCAGCAATTACCCGAAGGGTTTCAGCAATCCGAATTCCTGCAAAAGCACGGTATGGTCGACATCATCGTGGAGCGAAAGCTGATGCGAGCCAAGCTCATTTCAATCCTGAATTTCTTCGATCCTTCCAAAACTTTTATAGGAGAATCAGCCACCTCCGCGTGATCCGGGCCGATACCCAAAAATATCTCGATTCGCTTTCCAACCACGGAATTAACCCGGGGATTGAACGAATGCGGCAGCTGATGGGCTTCCTGGGTAATCCGGAAGCAAAGTTTAAATCGGTCCATGTGACCGGAACCAACGGCAAAGGTTCGGTTTGCGCGATGATCGAAAGCGTTCTACGGCAGGCCCGTTATAAAACGGGCCTTTATACTTCGCCGCACCTCGTAGATATAAGAGAACGCATTCAAGTCTCGGGCCGGATGATCCCGCGAGCGGCATTTTTGCGAACGATCGAAGAAATCCGCAAAAAACTTCGCGTTTTGCGTTTGGAGCGCGAAATAACCTATTTTGAAATGACAACCGCCGCTGCGTTTCTTTACTTCGCGCAGCAGCGGATCGACATAGCGGTCGTGGAGGTCGGGCTGGGGGGGCGATGGGACGCGACGAACGTTTTACCGAGCCCCGAACTTTGCGTGATAACGAACGTGACTTTAGACCACATGGAATACTTGGGCGATACCATAGCTGAAATAGCGAAAGAAAAAGCGGGCGTATTAAAAGCGGGAAGCGTTTGCCTCACCGGCGCCTCGGGTCCGGCCCTGCGCATTATTCGGGAAGTTTCAAAAAGTCTTGGGGTTTCTTGCGTCCTAAACGGCAGAAATCCCGTTTCCAAAAATTTGTGGGACCCGATCGTGAAATTTTTTCCGCTGGAAGGGGAATATCAAAAAATAAATTTAAAAATAGCGCTCAGCGCCGTTAATATTCTGAGAGCAAAAAACTGGAGAATCGCGGACAGCCACATATTAAATGGACTTAAAAAAGTTTCATGGCCCGCAAGATTTGATTTGAGGATGCTTGAGAAAATACCGGCATTATTGGATGGGGCCCATAATGCGGCGGCCATCCAGACGCTCCTCAGTTCTCTCAAACGAAAATCTTTAAACAAGGTTCCTTGTCTTCTCGTTTTTAACGCGCTAAAAGATAAAAATCCTCAGCCCATGATATTACGCCTCAAAAATAATTTAAAAATTGTCAGGGTCCTATGCCCTCTTTTACCGACTCCAAGGTCTTCAACGCCCCAGTCGATCAGGAAAGCGTTCGGGGGTTCCGTGCCATTTGAAATTCATGATTCCATAAAATCATTGTGCGGAGGACTGGCATCAGTGACTCCGAAGAATGATTATTCCTGGATATTGGTCACGGGTTCGCTATATCTGGCTGGCGGGATTTTAGGTCAGTTGAAAAATCGTTTGCGCAAATCTTCTTTCGCCGAGGCATTTTCATGAGCACGAGGAAAAATTATATCCTGGGAGCGGACTGCGGCGGGACCAACATTAAAATGGCGATCGTTGACGATTCAGGGCGGTTGCTGCATTCGGACCTTCAGCCGATCGACTATAAAAAGCAGCCGATCCAGGTCGTGAGGGACATGGCGCAAAGGCTTAAAAACTTCCTTGCGCGCTGTAATATAAATCGAGTCAAAGGTCTGGGCGTCGGGATCGCGGGCGACGTGGATCCGCATAAGGGCCTGGTTCGATTTTCGCCAAACCTGGGATGGAACAACGTTCCGCTCAAGGAATATTTATTTAAATTTCTTCGCATTCCCGTCCTGGTTGAAAACGACGCCAACTGCGCGGCGGTCGGCGCCTATTGGCTGGACGCTCGGCGCGATTGTGAAAACCTGGTTTGCCTGACGCTGGGAACCGGCGTGGGCGGTGGAATCATTGTGGGCGGAAAGCTTTACCGCGGCACCACGGGCTCGGCGGGAGAGATCGGGCACATGACCATCGACTACAATGGAAGGCGCTGCAAATGCGGAAATTTGGGGTGCGCGGAATCTTTGATAGGCGCATGGGGAATCATCCTATCCGCCCAGGAAGCGCTTAAAAAAAATCAGGCCCCGATCCTAAAAAAGCTGATCCGAGAAACAAACGAGAAGCTTTCACCCAAGCTGATCGAACAAGCGGCGAAAAAGGGGGATGCCTTTTCGAGGCGGCTCTGGAAGCAAACGGGGGTCCAGCTTGGCTGCGTGTTATCCAACTGCGTGAATATTTTTAATCCGGAACGCATTGTCTTGTCGGGGGGAGTCTCCAAGGTCGGAAATTTGTTGCTGGCGCCCGCGCTAGCAACAATGAAATCCAGGGCGTTCAAAGTGCCGGCGAAAACAGTTAAAGTTACAGTTTCAAAATATGGTGAAAAGCTAGGCGTGATGGGCGCTGCTTACTTGCTACTGGAATAATTCACTCCTGCATTTTCTTTGAAAATAACAGCGCATTTTTTTTGGGTCTTCTTTGGTACCATGGCCTTCCGTTCGGGTCTGGAAGCCAAGGATCTCGCCGCCCCGGTGGCGCCTTCAGCACGCGAACCCATTTACTTCGAATCCGAATCGCTGGAGTACCGGCAGGCGGAGCAGGTGATCGTCGCGACCGGCAGCGTAAAAGTCCAGCAAACCTCTTACACATTCCTGTCCGACTACGCTTTTTTCGACATCCCGCGCAAGTATCTGGAAGCCTGGGGATCGGTGCGATTCGAAGACCGCGTCGGAAATCAAATTCGTTCGAAGAGCCTGAACTATAACGCCGAAGACGGGTCTGCAACGCTGAACGACGCGGAAGGATCCTTCGGTCCCTGGCTCTTCGCGACGGAAAAAGTGGAGCGCGATCAAAACGGCAATTTCGTACTCAGCAAAGCCAAGTTGTCCACTTGCGAAAAGGATCTTTCTAAATATCACCTCTACGGGCATAAAATCAGGATCATGCCCGGCAAACGCCTCACGGTGACCCACGCGCTTTTCCGCATCGGCCCAGTGCCGGTGCTTTACCTTCCTTACTACTATTATTCGCTTGGAGAAAAGCACCTTTCTTTCCAGATTTTTCCGGGACATAACCAGTCGGAAGGCGCCTTCGTCCGGACCATTTGGGGCTATCCTCCGACCGATCAAACCTATGTCCGGGCATATTTAGATGCGCTCACGCGGCGGGGCTGGGGAACGGGCGGCGAGCTGAACTATTATTACGATGAGATAAAAGGAAGTTTTTACGGTTACCGGATCGACGACCAGGTCAGCCATCAAAACCGCTGGAACGCGAGGCTTGCGCACTGGCAGAAGTTGACCCC
This sequence comes from Elusimicrobiota bacterium, assembly GCA_031362785.1. Classification (GTDB taxonomy): domain Bacteria; phylum Elusimicrobiota; class Elusimicrobia; order 2-02-FULL-39-32; family 2-02-FULL-39-32; genus JANLTE01. Next base: position 3,871 of record JANLTE010000048.1, on the reverse strand, counting down.
ATCGCTGACTCTCCAATCCAATGCCAATAAACTTTCGGACGATTTGTTTCCGAACGATTTTTTCCGCGAGGATTTTAACCGCGTTGTCAGGGATTTTCGGTCTTCGGTCGCTCTCACTCAAGGATTTAAGGGATCCGCATTAAGGTTATTTGCCGAACGCCAGGAAGCCTTCAACTTAACGGAAAACCAGTTTTTTAACAAGGAATCTTTCGCACCGAAGATGGAGTTTACTCATTTTCAAAGTCCGCTCGGATTTTTTGGGGTCGAAAAAATCATCACGGCGTCGTTCGCGAATCGTTTCGCCGGGATCGCTCGACAGGGCGAGGAGTTAAATCGATTTTATCGCCGCGAATCTGACGCCCAGGCGGCTTTACTTCGTCGCTTCCAGATATTTCGGCCGACGATGATCATCCCGAGAATCAGCCTCAAAAACTCCTGGATCGACCGTCCCCAAGGCAGCGATCCGGGTGAAAATTGGGTTCAGCGCGGCCAGCTCGATACCACGCTCCGCCAGCGCGTCGGATATTCCGTTGACGTTGACCTTACGCACAGCGTCAACCAGCGCCTCCAAGCCAACCAGGGTAACGATCAGGGCAGAGAAGTCCATAGTCTTGGATTTTTAGCGACTTATCAGCCGAACAGCGCGGTCTACTTGAGGTTAAACACTTCGCACAATTTGCCGCGGGCAAAAGGAGAACCCGTCGCGTTTCTTGAAAGAAAAAATTACGCGCCGCTGGGAGGCGAAATCTCTTACAATCCACGGCATAATATTGAAATGTTTTTTCGAGAAGACTATTTGCTCTCCGATCCCAACACGGGTTCGCCACGCCCCTTAAGCACTCAAAGTGAATTAGTTTTTGGCGATCGGTCCTATGGCGGAAATTATTTTATGTTCGGAACCAGCTACCTTTCGTCGCGAGACGACGCTCTCGAAGTGCGCCAGTCCGCGCGTTGGGCGCCCCTTTCATGGCTGGAGCTGGAAGGAACGCTGAGGAATTTTGTTTTTTTTCGCAACCAAAATTTCCTGAACATCAAGGGTGGGGAATCCTTTGAAAAGGAAGCTAAAGTGAAGACCGGTTGGCAATGCTGGGATTTTTCTTTTACATTCCGCGAGCGCAAAGGCGTCTACGAATTTGTGTTCAACATCGAATTACAGCTCGAACGGACTCAGCGCGAAAAGGAGACCCGCAGGAACCAGGACTCCGAATGGTATCCGTGGCGCGCAAACCAATAAAGGCTAAGAATCAAATCAAGCCTTAAACGCCCGATAAGCTTTTTCGAGGCCGTCCGCCACTGAAATCATTTTAACGCCCAAATGAGATTCAATTTTGTCCACTCGAAGGCCGGCGCGCATGGGCCTGGTCGCGAGTTGTTTTAATTGGGATGAATTCGTTTGTGTCACTCGATTTCTATCGAATCCGAAAATATCGCATACCGTCAACGCAAAATCATATCGGTTAATGAACTGACCTCCCGACGCGTGTAAAATCCCGGGGATCCACCGACCACAAAGGGCGAGCAAAACTTCGGCCAGGTGCGGGTTATAAGTGGGAGTGTTCCACTGATCGTTCACAATTGAAACGTTTTCATTCGCTTTTAGTTTTTGAACCAACCACATCAGGAAGTTGGGGGGGCACTTGGGGTTCCAGTCATAGGGAACGCAGGTGCGGACCGTGAGGGCATCGGGGCAAATGGACTGGACGCATTGTTCGCCATCGAGTTTCGTCTGCCCGTAATAGTTGATCGGCTGAGGGACTGCCGATTCGTCGTAAGGCCCGCCGGAGCCGTCGAACACATAGTCGGTCGAAATATATCTGAGGCGGGACTTGAACTTTTGGCAAGATTCTGCAATGTTCATTGAACCGTTCACGTTCACGGACCGGGCGAGGGCGCGATTCCTTTCGCAGCCATCGACATCGGTAACTGCCGCGGTATGGATGACGAAATCGGGTCGTCTGGCGTCAATTAAGGAAGAAATATTGTCAGGGCGGGTAATGTCGGCTAGGATAATTTCAGGATGGGATGGGAACGCATCCACGCCGGTCCAATCGAAGCGCCCTTGGGCTTTTTCCATGAGCCGGAAACCGAGGCGAGAACCCGCGCCAATAATCAAAAGTTTAGGCAATTTCATATTAAAAAATCGACTTATAATATCATCATGTTAATCCTAAGGCAAGGCTTCCGAGCCCAAGTTATGGATTATTGGAACGAGGTTTGATACAATACACGAGTTATTCAGAATAAACATCGAGGGAAACCACTTATGAAAGCGCTTGTTTTGTCCGGCGGAAAGGGAACCCGCCTTAGGCCGATTACTCACACCTCTGCCAAGCAGTTGGTGCCTATCGCCAATAAACCCATACTTTTCTATGGCTTGGAGTCTATCGCCAAATCCGGCATTAAAGAAGTGGGCATCGTTGTAGGAGAAACTCACGCCGAAATTAGATCGGCCGTAGGGTCCGGCTCCAAATTTGGAATAAAAGTTACCTATATTCAGCAAGACGAACCTCTGGGCCTCGCACACGCGGTAAAAATTGCGGACAAATTTATGGGCAAGGACGATTTTGTGATGTATTTGGGAGACAACCTCCTTCGCGACGGCATCGAACAGTTCGTTTCAAAATTTAAGAAGGATCGTCCGAACTCACAAATCCTCCTCGCTAAAGTTCCAAACCCCGAACAGTTCGGCGTGGCGGAACTCTCTCCGAACGGAAAAATTAAACGGCTGGAAGAGAAGCCGGTTAAACCCAAAAGTGATTTGGCCCTGGTCGGAGTCTATCTTTTTGATCACAGCATTTTTAAGGCCGTCAACGCGATCAAGCCCTCTCACCGCGGCGAACTTGAGATTACCGACGCCATTCAATATTTGATCGATAAAAAATACACCGTAACGCCACACATCGTTACCGGATGGTGGAAAGATACCGGGAGATTGGATGACCTTTTAGAGGCCAATCGATTAGTTTTAGAAAAAATGGAAGCGAAATGTGACGGAAAGATTGACAAGCTCAGCAAGATCGAAGGAAAAGTTATCATCGAAAAAGGCGCAAAGATTGAGAACAGCACCATCCGCGGACCTGCCATCATCGGGGAAAATACGCTCATTCAATCCTCTTATGTCGGACCGTTCACCGCGATCTATCACGACGTGACCTTATCTAAATGCGAAATCGAGCATTCCATCGTCCTTGAAAACTCGAAAGTCTCCAACATCAAAAGGATTTCGGACTCCCTGATCGGGCAGAACGCGACGGTTACCCAGTCTCCTTTAAAGCCCTCCGCTTACCGCATCATGATCGGCGACTCCTCGCGGGTCGAAATTCCATAAAGGTCCCATCATGAAATTACTCGTCACCGGCGGCGCGGGGTTTATCGGTTCCAATTTCATACGCTATTGGAAAAAGAAATATCCGGCAGACGCAATCACGAACCTAGATCTCATGACTTACGCGGGCGATCCCGGCACGATCGCAGAGTTCAAAAAGCTCGGCGTTAAATTTATCAAAGGCGACATTTGCGATCGCAAAATCGTTGATCGCGCCATGAAAGGACAAGACGCCGTGTTTCATTTGGCCGCGGAATCCCATGTGGACCGATCTATTTCGGACCCCCAGATTTTTCTTGAAACCAACATCATCGGGACGCAGACTTTGCTAGAAGCCGCGCGCGTCCATAAACCCAAACGATTTGTTTTCATATCCACGGACGAAGTTTATGGCTCGATCGATCAGGGACACTTCACGGAAAGACACCCTTTGGAACCCAACAGCCCCTATTCCGTTTCCAAAGCTTCCGCCGATTTACTTTGCCGCTCCTATTTCGTAACGCACAAAGTTCCGGTTATCGTCACGCGCTGCTGCAACAATTACGG
>JANLTE010000016.1:0-3838 GCA_031362785.1 Elusimicrobiota bacterium | reverse complement strand
GTTTCATTTTCAATGGCCGCCACCGCGCTTGCGGATCGCGGTTTGTGGTCAAAAAGCGACATCTCGCCAAAAATTTCCCCTTCTTCGAGGCGCGCCAAGCGGCTTCCTTTTAAAATCTTTCCTTCGCTCTTCCAAATCTCCACGACGCCCTGAACCACCATGTACATCTGGTCTCCGGGATCATTTTGTTGAAATATGACTTCGTCCTTCAAATAAACTGTTTTTATGGCTTTGTTTTGGATGAGCTGCAGGTCATCGGAATCAAGGTCCTTGAAGATGTCTGAGGTTTTGATGGTACTGGTGATCATAGGGCTAGCCCCCTTTGAACGCGAATGTCCCGAATTTTCCTCGGTAAATACCCCATAATTATATCAATTTTTCTTATAAATTTGACCTGTTTTTTCGTTTTTTGAGGGCCTTCAGTGCCCAGCCAAAAACGCCCAACCACAGTAAAGTGATCGCTCTGTGGTTGGGCGGTAGGCTTCGCGCGCCCTGCCAAATTTGGAGGAGGGGGTCTACTGCTAAGCCCCAGCGTAGCTCCAGAGGTTCCTGTTTGACTCGGGTCCAAACCTGCACCGCTTCCGGCTTCCTCTGCCGCAGGGTTTGGATCACGGTTTCTTCCAAATTTTGCCGGTCAATCGATCGCCAGCCTGGAATCTCCATCGTATTCCAAACATAGATCGTGCTGCCCCATCCGTGGCTATCTGTGATCCCGGTCAAGACGAGAGAGTGAGTTTTGCTCGCATCTAAAATAAATTGCTTTTTTGATTGCGGAAAATTGAGCGCGATCGGCGCGCTGTTTGCAATTTCAAAACCCGCGAGGCCCCTGCCGATGAAATCATTCAAATCGCCCCAATGATAAAGCCAGTACTCGGGAAGGCTCGCGATCACGAACACGCCGCTTGATTTGGATAACTCATCGATAAAATTGTGGATGCCTTCAATTCCGGTATCGTATTTCTGGTTCGGAATTAATTCCTTATTTCCCAAAATGACCCAATGAGATTGGAAGAGACTTACCTCCTCCCCGCGCAGCGGAATAATACCTTCCAATTGGTGTTGCCCAAAAATGTTTTTAACGGCGTCTTCGGCGCCGCTCACGACGTTGTGGTCGGTGATGAACGCCGCATGAAATCCCCCGCGCCGGTGCCACTTCAGATTTTGATAGGGAGTGAAACCCTTTCGCGCGTCCCAGGAATGGCTGGTATGCGAGTGGAAATCAAGGGCGAGGAGGTCCGGGTTTTCGAGCTGCAGGGCGGCCATGGGGCGAGGAAGCAAAATAACGACCGCGGCAATAGCGGCGAACGCGAGGTTGAACCCGACCCATCTAAAAAATTCCAAAAAGTAATTTTTATAGATATGGTTCGGGCCCTGACGGATATAGACCCTGACGGCAAACCAAAGCAGGTTCAGAAAAATTAAAAACGCGATGTGTTGGTCCAGACTCAAAACGGTCAGAGCGTCCGCGGCCTGAAAGAAAGGCGCGAACACCGTGTAAACTATCGGATAACGGAGGCAGACTCCCGGGTGAAATGCTCCGAAAATATCCCGAACTTGCGAGGGGTATGCAGCGAATTGGCTAGCCAGAACCCCGATTGCGATCGCCCACAGCAGAAAAGTTATCGCGTTTAAAGATTTACGGCGGTTTTCGTTTTGGAAGGAACTAATCATGGCGTCAACTCTTTTCCCCGATGAGTTTATTAAACTCATCTTCAGTTAAAAACGGGACTCCAAGGCTTTGAGCTTTTTTAAGCTTGGATCCCGCGTTCGGGCCATACACCACATAATGCGTTTTTTTAGACACTGACGACGCGGGATTCCCTCCCAATCGGCGCACTAACTCTTCGGCTTCCGCCCTTGAGTAAGTTGCGAGCTCGCCGGTGAAGACAACGGTCTTACCGCTCAAAGGCATTCCTTTCTCGAATTTTTGCTCGGGTTCATTAAGGTTAACGCCGGCTTTGCGGAAACTCTCTATCAGCTCATGATTTTTCTTTTCCTTGAAAAATTGAACGATCGATTCGGCGATGGTGGGCCCAAGGTCTGGAACCCTTAAGAGGCCTCCTTCGGTTGACTTAGAAAGCTGCTCCATCGTTTTGAAATGGCCGGCCAGAGTGCGGGCAATTTTTTCTCCCACATGCCGGATGCCGAGACTGATCAGGAGTTTGGAAAGCGGCTTTGTTTTTGAGCTTTCGATTTCGCTCAGCAGGTTTTCCGCTTTTTTATCGCCAAAGAGTTTGCATTTCAACAAGTCTTCTTTGGTGAGGTCGTAAAGGTCCGCGAAGTTACTGACGAGTTTTTTTTGAAGCAGTTCCTGGACGACCGATTCTCCGAGCCCTTCGATGTTCAATCCGTCGCGGCTGGCGAAGTGCAAAAGGCTGCGCTCCAGTTGCGCCGGGCACGATAAATTCACGCAGCGCCAGGCCACTTCCTCTTCTTTTTCGCGCGCGACGGGCTCATTGCAGGAGGGGCATTTTTTGGGGACTGAAATTTTTTTACCGTTCGCCGCGTGTTTGATGACCCGGATCACTTTGGGGATGACGTCCCCCGCGCGTTCAATTAATACCGTATCGCCTATCCTCGCCTCGAGGCGCTCAATTTCATCGAAGTTATGCAAAGAGATGGACGATATGGTCACGCCGCTGCATTCGACCGGATCCACCTTGGCGACGGGCGTGATGGCTCCTGTTCGTCCAACGGAAAATTCGACTTCGCGCAATTGGGTCGAAACCTGATGGGCCGAAAACTTGAACGCGACCGCCCAGCGCGGGCTTTTCGAAGTGAATCCGAGAGTTTTTCTCAGCGCGAAAGAATTGATTTTGATCACGATGCCGTCAATTTCGTAAGGCAGGGAATCTCTGTCTCTTTCCCACTTTTGAAAGCACTTTAAAACTTCATCGGCATTTTTGCAAAGCTGATAGCGAGGGTTTGGAACCGGAAGGTGGAACGCTTTGCAATGTTCGATGAACTCGCTGTGGGACTGGATCTTAAGGCCTTCGGAGATGGGACCCGCGGAGTGCGCGCAAAACCGCAACGGGCGGGTGGCGGTTACGGAGGGATCCTTTTGGCGGAGTGCCCCGGCGGCGCCGTTCCTGGGATTAACGATAAGTTTAGCCCCTTCTTTGGCGAGCCTCCGGTTCAGTTCTTCAAAATCCTTTTTGAACATGTAGGATTCCCCGCGGCATTCGAAGCGGGCGGGAACCGGAAACTTTTCCGCAGAGAGCTTCAGCGGAATGGACCGGATCGTTTTGGCGTTGGCGGTCACGGTCTCGCCCGTTTCCCCGTCGCCGCGCGTCGCGGCTTTGGTTAAAAATCCTTTTTCGTAGATCAGCGCCAGGCTCACTCCGTCCATTTTTGGTTCAACGGTGACTTCGAACGGGGTCTCGTCCTTCAAATTTTTTTCAAGCCGCGCCCACCAATCCCGAAATTCTTCAGGCGTATAGACGTTGTCCAGCGACAGCATGGGAACGGAATGCGGGTGCGGTTCAAACGCGTCGGAAGGGATGCCGCCCACGCGTTGGGAGGGCGAATCGGGCGTAACGAGGTTCGTATGTTGGGATTCTAAATTTTTAAGTTTCTTGAGGAGGTCGTCAAACTCTTTATCGGTGATCCGTGGATCGTCCAACACATAATAGCGGTAATTGTTACGCTCGATCTCTTTTTTGAGCTGCTCGATTTCAAGCTTCGGGTTCACGGCGCTTTGCGTTCGTTCTTAACCTTGTCCAAAATGCCGTTCACGAACTTGCTGGAGTCCTGCATTGAGAAGTTCTTCGCGATCTCAATGGCTTCGTCGATAATCACCGAAACGGGCGTGTCGACGTCGGTTAGGATTTCGAATGTG
>JANLTE010000008.1:0-5406 GCA_031362785.1 Elusimicrobiota bacterium | reverse complement strand
CCAGCAACGCCTGGCCCTTCGCGAATCCCTTTCCATCGTAACCGAGACGCATCGGGTCATTACTCAGGCCACTTCAAAATCACTTAAGATCATAGAGCGCATCGTTAAGTCCGGCTGGGAAAGGCGGGGCAAAGCGGTTTCCTGGACGTTGTCGTCGGCATGGGACCCGGCTCGAGGGCTGCGGGCGGAAGGCGAACGGGCTATGGCTCAGCGCGAAAATTATATTGGCGGGAAGAAAGAGTCCTGGACCAAATTTGACGCGCCCAGCATTGAAAGATTCATGGAGCGCCAATTTAGTCCCTGGGAAATGTCTTTCGTGGATGAAATCATTGCGGCCGCGCAGAGCGCCTTGAGCCGGGACCCTCGACCCGATTTGGAACGCAGGAAATCGATGCAGCGCATTCACCATAGTCCGGAGGGTGACCCTGAGAGCGCGATCTCTAAGATCGGCACGATAAAGTCACCCAGCTCGTCGCACGCTGGGTGGTTTTTTTATTATAGGGGAACTTTTGCGCTGGCGGGAGCGGTTCGATGATCGGTTTTTGGCATCGCGCGGCTAACTTGAACTGGCTGAAGCTCACCGCCCAGATCCTGGTGATGGCGATCCTTTTCTCAGCGCTCGTTCCGCCATTCGCCGAAGCGAACATGTGGACCGACCGCAAGAACGCCGTTGAGGAAATGCAGCGCAAAAAGAAAAAAATCGATCAGCCCTGGGAGCAACCCGCGGCCCAGCCCAGCGTTCCGACCGACAATCTTGTCCAAATTCCTGAAAACCTCGGAAAAATCGTCGACTCGTTCTGGGCCTCGCCTTCGGCTAAGGCCTCGGAGTCTAACCCTGGACTGCCCTTCGTAGTGCACATTCAGGACGCGCACGGTTATGTGACTGCTCAGCGAAACCTCTCCGGTCTCATTTCACACTTCCAACGCACGGGCGAGGACGCTCGTCAGCCCCTCTTGGTCGCGGTTGAAGGCGCCTGGAAAAAAGTGGACCTGGAGTGGCTGCACGCGTTTCCGGATCAAAAAATTTTGAAGGAGTTCGCCAGCGACCTGGTTGACCGGAGCGAAATCACCGGCGAAGAATTTTTTGCGATGGTTCAGGGCGAGCAAAAGGTGGAGGTGCAGGGCGTCGAAGAAAAAAGCATCTATTGGAAAAACGTCGAACTAAAAAACCAGGTACAGAGCGTCCGCGACGAGGTTTTGGGCGAGGTCGGATTCAACCGAGACGCCGTAACGCTGAGCTCTCTTCAGTCTGATCTCAATTCCTTAAAGTCGTCGATCCTCCCCAAATCGTTCCTCGAACTGGACCACAAGAAGAGAAAGTTCGATGAGGGAACGCTTCCGGCGGGCGGGTATCTGAGTTATCTCAAAAGTTCCTCACAGGCCGCTTGGAACAAGTACGCGACGCCCCTGCTCAAGTCTTTTCTGGAAGCGGTGAACCTTGAGCTCGAACTGGATACGAAGGACATCTCGAAGGAGCGCGACGGGTTGATCGAGTTCATGCAGTCGAACCTCGACTACCAAACCCTCACGCTGGTCGCGGAAAACAGCTTGATATTCAGGATGGGGAAGATGAGCCCTCTCCACTACTATTCGGGCCTGATCAAGCTCGCTGAAATCAACAATATCTCCCTCCCGCAGATCAAGAAATATCGGGACTATCTCGAGAAGATCGGCCAGATTAACACGGACCGCATGCTGGAGGATCTCAAAGCCTTTGAACTTGCGTCGCAAAACACCCAGGTTCTGGGACGGCCCGAAGCGGAAACGCTGGTGCGCGTCGACCGCTGGGTGAACCTGCAGGCGAAACTTTGGTCTTTCGAGATGGCGCCTGCCGACTGGAAAGCGTATCAGGAGATGAGAAAATCTTTCGCCTGGGGCGATGTGAAGCGCTTCCTTGCAGAGTCGTCCAGGAAAAACGGGGGAACTTGGCCCGGCGAATCTATTGGCTGGAACGAATTTGTATCGCGCATGGACTTCCATTTGGAAAGCGTCCATCAATATTATGTCGTGGCGCATCAACGCGATGAAATCATGGTGCGCAACGCCCTTGAGCTCGCGAAGAAGAACAATGCCGATCGCATCGTGCTGGTAGCCGGCGGATTCCATACGCCCGGCATTTCGAGAATCCTGAAGGAAAAAGGCGTGTCGCACTCGATCGTTCGTCCGAGCTTGGGCGACCTCCAAATGGTGCAGCGCGACGACCGGTTCATCGATGAAATCATCCAGGCCGGCACGCTCCGTCAGGTGAGCATCCTCATGGGGAACATCAGCGCGATCCGCATTAAATTCCTGAGCGAACTGCTCGGACGGTTGCGATTATCCAGATCAGAAGGAGATTTTACGAAAGCGGTTCAGGATTATTTCGGCGCTTATCCGGAACTTAAGGGAAACACCGCGGACAAAATTCGGATTTCCAATCCTTTGACCGTGGGCGGGAACACTTATGTCATCGGTTCCGTCCAGGGGAACGAAGGAAAGAATGATTTCGCGATCGTGGTCAAAAGCGGAAAACCGCAATTTATCAATGATCCCCAAGGCGTGAAGGAAATCGTTCAAAGCTTATCCGGCCACACTTTTTCCGAGGGACAAAACATCGACATTCTGCAAAGCGTGATCAATGGGGAAGCCAAAACAGAAGCCCTGTGGTCAAACCGGCTTTTATTTGATAAGGGCACGGGTAAAGTATCCAAGTATAAACTTCCCAGGATTCGGTTAACAGGGTCTCGGAAGCCAAGCCCGCTAAAAATCTCGGCAGTTCCCGCAGAGAAGGTTGAAGCGCCTTCTAATATGGCGCAAATTACCGCTGATCGTGAGCTTTCTCAAGTAACTGAAAAAATAACTGAAAATGCTGCGGCGCTCGACAAAACGGATGGATTTTCCGCGAAGCTCATGAATTTTTTCTTCCTGGGCGCGCTGGGATTCGTAACGCGTTTTATTCAGGCGCTTCCCGCGAGAGTCAAAGGTGTTTTCTCGTCCAGTTTCGCGATCAAAGGCGGAGTAGTTCTTGCTGCGGCGCTCGCCGCGGTCTTCCCGTTCCTCGATGCGAGCGTCACGAACGCGGCGGGACAGGCAAGTTCAGCGGCGGACGGATCGATGTTTTCAATGATCAGCTTTGCCATGCTCGGACTGGTCGTAACCGGAACGCAGCGCAACAATCTCCGCATCTTAAGCCGCGACCTCGCGGCCCGGGCTCCGCCGATCGCGCGCGCCGCCCAAACGCTCCGCACCGCTATAGCTTCCGTTTTCAGCACAGAGAAAAGCGCCGAAGCTCGGCAATCGTTTAAAATTTGGCAGAAAAGAGGTCTCGTTCTGGTTCTAGTCCTCGCGTTTTCTAGCGCGGTGGGACTACCGTTCCTGGGAGTTCCTCTGGCGATGCTAAGCCCCGTCCTTTTACAAGGGATCGCGTCCGTCCCTTTGCTGGGCTCCATGCTCGGCATGGTATCGCCGGTCGTCATGATGCCTATCGTCGCGATGTTAGCCGGATTGTCCATCGTGGAAATCGCGTTCCAGTTCACGGGCCGCGCCACGGGTTTGATTCAATCCATTTCTTCGCTGAGCGACAAGGACCTCAGAGATAGGATCGCGGAGATGGCGAACAGCGCGACCGTTGATGACTATCTTAAATCGTTATCCGAAAAGCAGCGGGCTCTATACACGAGCAGCCCTGAACAGTTGAAAAACCTGGAAGATCGCCTCGTCGCAAGCCAATCCGTCATCGCATCGGAAGCGAAGACGGATAATCGCGTCATGATTGAGCGGATCTACCATCAACTGCATGCGGCGCGCGTACAATCCGCGACGATCAGTACGGGTGAAAAACTGAAAGGGCTCGTACCCTTCACCCATAAAGTTCCGGTGATCGGCGAGTTGATGAACCCTCTGCCGCTCTTCTACTCATTCTTCTTCCAATATTTCGTGAGCCCGTTCTCAGTTCAGTACGGCGGGAAGGCGAACGCGCCGCTCCGACTCAACAGCGTTGAGATGATCGCGAAACAATTTGGGCAAAATGGCGAAAGGCGATTCGATGAAAAAGGAAATTTAACCGTTCGGTCCAGCGGCCTCTTGTCCCCAGCGCGAAATGCCGCGCGCGTAACGAACAACTTCCTGTGGCAGCGGCCGGTTTATCGGTCCATTGTGGCTATGTGGAACGAAAACGTGTTCTTGCACGGCACCGCCGGGCTCTTCAAACAGCGCATGCGGCTTTGGATTATCAGCTCCATCGGCATGGCACTCATTTTAGCGTTCGTACCGGCCTTTATATTAGGCAGCGCCATCATCCCGTTCCTGGCGCCCCAAATGGAAGTGTTGGGACTAGAACTGAACATTTCAATAATGCAATTCCTGTCTTCTTTCCTGTTGGCTTTGGCGCTTGGAGTCCCGACCTATCGCCGCATGATGGCCGAACGCGACAAATCTGTCCAGAAATCAGTTATTCCAACTTTGCTCACCATCGCGAAACAGTTAGTGATGTCCACTTTCAACATGTGGTTCGTGAACGTTGAAGTCCAGACGGCGCTTGGCGCTGCCAGCGGCCTCGACAAAGCGGTTTCTTTAACCCCCGGCGTGGATTCTCACATCGCCCACGATTCCATGGCCCTGATTGAGGGCAACCAAGGCGTGATGGGGGTTGGGCACGAGGCGGGCTCAATTCTTGAATCGTCGCTAGGAGTGTCCATCGCCGAAGTCGCGCTCCCCTGGACGACCCGCGAAAATTTCAACGATAAACAGCTCGCGGTCCAGCAGCAGATCAATCCCCGCATGGATCTGGACATGGTTAAAACACAATTCCCCGACGCTTACAAGATGCTCGAATCGCGAGGTTTGTCCGAGAAAGAACTTGAAGTCGCCGCGAGAGATTTCATGGGTTCCTTGCGCGCAAAATCGAAAGAAGCTCAGCATTCCCAAGGCGGATCCAGAAACCTCTTGCAAAGAATCGCGGGCTGGGGATCGGAAGGCGCGCAAAAAGCGGGCGGTTTGGGCGTCGACATTTTAAAAGATCTTTTTGACATAAAGGCCGCTCACGCGCAGTCTCCCGATGACGGGCTCACATTTCAGCAAAAATATGAGAAGCTTGCCGGTAACCCAGCGGTCGTCGCCGTGCTGTTGGGCGATAAGGCCACGAAGCAAGATTTTCTGAACGCCATTGATAATAACCAGGTGCGCGGGACAGTAGAGTTCTTCTTGAACCAAGACAACCCCAATACACCTTATGACCCCGCGACTGGAGTGGGAGTAAGGGAAGGAATGGGTTGGGACACCGATCAAGCACAAACCTATTTCCAGAAGATTTACGATCTCTCCAACATTCCCGATAATCCCGTTTTTAAAATCCTGGGCGTAAAAGACCGGAACGAGTTCCTAACCCTTTTCCGCACGTTTGATCCCAACAATGAACCTCAGAACCGC
>JANLTE010000416.1:0-3027 GCA_031362785.1 Elusimicrobiota bacterium | reverse complement strand
TCTTCTCAAATTCCTGAAAAATAAAAAAGTCGATTTAGTCGTTGGAGGAATCAATCAGGGCCTTAATTTAGGCGAAGACACGGTATATTCCGGCACCGTGGCGCTGGCGCGCGAAGCCGCGATGCACAAAGTTCCGTCATTCGCGATTTCCGTTAGGGAGGGCAAACCCAAAACCTTTGACGCGGCGGCTAAAGTGGCGTTTCGCATCGCCAAAGAAATTTTAAAACGCACGCTCCCTCCCCGAATTTTTCTGAACGTGAACGTGCCTCACCTGTCGTCCCGCAAGGCGCCTGAATTCAGCATTACTCACCTCGGCCGCAGGCTTTATGGCAAAACCATTACTTCGAGGATCGATCCGCGCGGCGAGGAGTACCATTGGCTCGCGGGAGAAGAGCCGAAGGGGATATCTGAGGAAGGGACCGACATCGAGGCGTTCCAGTCCGGAAAAGTGACGATCACGCCCCTAACTTTAGATACGACCAGCGAATGGTTTTTACCGCGGCTTGAAGGTTGGAGTTTTAAAGAAAACGGCAAACGCTAAAAGACCGACGATCGTTTTAGAATCCTGAATTTTACCGGTTTGAATCTTGCGCAGGACTTTTCCAAACGGTTCGATTTTCACTTTTAAAAATTCATCTTCGTCCGGACTGCTCTTCCCTTTTTTAAGCGAGTCGGTCCAGTAAATGTGGATGACCTCATCCGAGAACGCCTGCGTTGGGGAAAAGGAAATTAGGTGGTGATATTTAAGAGCGCTGTATCCCGTTTCTTCCCTCAGCTCTCTAACCAGACATTTTTCAACGGACTCGTTGGGGTCAATTTTACCGGCCGGAAGTTCTTCGGTTTTACTTTTGATCGGGTAGCGGTACTGTTCGACCAACACGATCCGGCAGTCGTTCAGCGGTTTTTTGCTCGGCGAATCTAGGAACGCGATAATGGACGCAGCGCCCGGGTGAGTCAAATATTCACGGACCGCCCGCTGTTTGTTCGGCAAGAGGACGTTGTCGCATTTAAAGCCGACCGCCTTGCCCTGATAAAAAAATTGAGTCGACAAGAACTTTTCTCGCATGGTTCATTCTATCTTTTATGCTTAATTTAATTCAAACCGCTCCGCGCAAGTGCTGGTCCGTTGGCCATCGGGGCGCCTCCGGTCGCGCGCCTGAAAACACGATGGCTTCGTTTATGACGGCGCTCAGGATGGGCGCCGATTTAGCGGAGTGCGACGTCCATGTGTCGAAAGACGGAAAGTGCGTCGTGATGCACGACGAGTCGCTCGAGCGCACGACCAACCGGAACGGGCTCATTCGCGATTTAAAGTCGTCGCAAATCCGGCTGGCCGACGCGGGTTCCTGGGCCGCGAAGAAGTTCAGCGACGAAAAAGTGCCCATGCTCTCCGACCTGCTGATCTGGGCGAAAAACAGCGTGTCCCGTCAGGGGTTGCCGTTTGGGCTTGTCATCGAAATTAAAAATGACCCCGTGCGCTATTTTGAAATTGAAAAGAAAGTCGCCCGCGAAGTCCTCGGTCACGGGATGGAAGAGCGCGTCATTTTGATTTCGTTCGATCATGGGGTCGTTAAGCGAGCCAAGTTATTTTGCAAAAAAATCGCGACCGGAATTTTATATGACAGGCCGCTGGCCGATCCCGTTCGTCGAGCCAAAGACGTGAAGGCCGACGCCATTTTTCCAAGAAGAAACTTCATTGCGCAAAAACTGGCGCGCGCCGCGCACGAGGCGGGACTCGCCGTTGGCACTTGGACGGTGAACGAAGTTCCGGAAATGAAGAAGATTTTAGCCTGCGGCGTTGACGCCGTTACGACCAACTACCCTGACGTCCTCAATCGGATCCTGGAGGGAAAAAATAATGTTACGATTAAAAAATAAAGTCGCCGTGATCGCCGGCGCCGGCGCGGGGATCGGGAGAGCCGCCGCGGTCTTGTTCGCCGACGAAGGCGCTAAAGTCGCGGTGATCGCTCGGAAGAAGGAGATCGGAGAAGAAACGATCGCTAAAATCGAGAACCGATCAGGCAAAGCGATTTTCGTTTCCGCCGACCTCACGAAGTCGGATCAGGTCGAAAAGGCGTTTGAAAAAATTGAATCAGCGTTTGGGAAAATTGACGTCCTGCATTGCAACGCGGGCAGTTACGCGTCCTCGAGCGTCAAGGAAATGCTCGAATCCAGCTGGGACGACATGTTCGATATCAACTTGAAATCGTATTTCCTTTCGGTGCGCGCGAGCATCCCCTATCTCGTGAAGAACGGATCGGGCTCCATTATTTTAACGGGTGCGGTTTTTGGCCATTCCGCCAACATGAAGAACATGGCGCACTACAATTCGTCCAAAGCGGGCGTGGTGGCGCTCACGAAAAGTCTGGCGCTAGAACTCGCTCCGCAGAATATTCGCGTGAACTGTATTTGTCCCGGACAAATCGCGCATCAGCTCCATAGCCAGGGAGAATCGGCTCTTTCGACCGATCCAAAACTATCCCGCGGCGGGCTGCCTGAAGACGCCGCTTTCGCGGCGCTTTATCTGGCTTCCGACGAATCTGCGTGGGTGACGGGTTCTACTCTGGTAATCGACGGGGGTTTGAGCGTGGGCGTGGCGTTACCTAAAACTTCTATCTGATCCGAACCGAACCAGAATTTATTTTTTCGTAACGACCTTATTGATGTGCAGCATGCGGATGTTCAAATGATTTTTCGGCAGCCTCTGAGTCTCTTCCAAATCTTCCTTCCCTAAAACTTTAAGCAGGGCGTCCTTCAAAAATTTTTTGATCTGATCGGCGCGTTTAGGTTGCTGGTTCTCTTCGCGGTATTGAACGAAAATTTCTTTGTTCGGATGATTTAGATCAAGTTCTTCCTGCTGCGCGCGGCGGGAAATGGTGTTCAATCTTCGGTAAGCCATACAAGTTGTAACCCCCTTTGAATCGATCGACGAAAATCGTTACTGCGGCTTCATTGTACCGCTATCAAAATAAAAATTCAAGTTTATTTACATTTCTTTAGCACTTGTGGATAAGTTATCCACAATGC
>JANLTE010000409.1:0-2947 GCA_031362785.1 Elusimicrobiota bacterium | reverse complement strand
AATCGAAATGATCGTTTCGCCCGAAACCTCAAAGCGCTTAAAAAAATTCAGTAAAATCCGGAAACAGAAAGACCGGCGCGGCCGAAGGTCCGCTTCCCGCCTTGTGTAGTATAATTGTCTCGTGTCAGGCTAAAAACCCCCACGAAGCGGTCCCTCGATCGAAGCGAGGGGGATTTAAAGTCATTCAGTATTTTGGCCGGGTATTTCAACGAAATCGTCCCCTGACTTATGGCCTTACTATTGATTTTCGGAGGATCAGTATCATTAAAGGAATTCGAAGAAAATGAAAAAAGAGCATCGGGTAAAGGCGATTTATTTTTTATTGCTGACCATCGCCTTTATTTTCGCAACAGAATGGGTGGCGCGGAGACTCCCCTTTATTTTTCAAGAGCGAGTAGGCCCCCTGTTCCGCGAAGACCCAACCTATGTTTTCAGGATGAAATCCAACCTGGAAGCGCTCCATTTTAGTCCCGACGCTAAAATCAATTTAGTTTACCACACCGATTCGCGAGGATTCAGAAATGGGGAATTCCTATCGAACCCAGTGGCGGGAACTTTTAGAATCATCTGCCTCGGAGACTCCTACACCTTCGGGGATGGCGTTCCAGACGGCAAAACCTATCCGCAGCTTTTGCATCAAAATTTAAAATCCTCTCCCGCTCAAGGAACCTATGAAGCCATTAACGCGGGACAGATGTCCTGGAGCACGGGACAAGAGCTGAGGCTCCTCGAAAGCGAAATCTTCGCGCTTAAGCCCAACCTCGTAACCATCGGATTTTCCGTCCCCTACAACTACCACGCGCTCCAGATGAATAAAATCATGTCGATCCAAGATGGGAACCTGGTCCGCGTGGCAGTGTCAAGAAACCGAGTCCACATCGTGCGCCAGATCATGAAGTGGATTCCCATCTATGAGTTTTTAACGGAACATTCGGTGCTCTTCAACCATGTCCGGCGGCTCGTCTTGGTGGCGCTACAACAAAAGGACGCCAATCAGGAAGGGCCTACCGTGGTTGAAGTGGGGAAAACAATGGATGAAACGCTCGCGCTCTCTTCAATGATTCTGTCCGACATGCAGCGGCAATGCCATCAGAACAACGCCCAACTCCTGGTACTCCTCTTTATTTCCCAGGACATGGTGATCGACATGAAAGACGACGGCAAGCATCCCTATTTCCAGTTTTATCACCATACCTTAAACGATTTGAAATCCCTCAAAATCCCCTACATCGATTTTATGACCCAGGGCCCCGCCTGGTCCCGCGCGCAAGGGATTCCCATAGATGACATTTTTTTACCGGTCGATGAACACTATTCGCCCGTCGGGCATCAAATGGTCGCCGAAGCCCTAACGGACTGGATTTTAAAAAGTAGGAACTAACATGTTATTTAACTCCCTTCATTTTCTGATCTTTTTTCCGACCGTCGTCCTATTATATTTCTCTCTCCCTCACAAATACCGCTGGTTCATGCTGCTCCTGGCGAGCTGTTATTTTTACATGGCCTTAATCCCCGCCTACATTCTGATCTTGGCTTTCTTAATCCTGTCCGATTATTATCTCGTTAATAAAATTGAAGTCTCCATCGGAAAAACGCGGAAGATCTATTTCCTGTTAAGCCTCCTCTTTAACATCGGGACCCTTTTTGTTTTCAAATACTTCAATTTCTTCAACGCCAATACGGCCGCCCTCGCGAAGTTCATCGGATGGAATTATTCTCTTGACGCACTGCGGCTGGCATTGCCGGTGGGCCTTTCGTTCCATATTTTTCAAAACCTGAGCTATGTCATCGATGTTTATAAGGGGCACTATCACGCGGAGAAGCACCTTGGAATTTACGCTCTATATGTCATGTTCTTTCCGCAGCTCGTCGCGGGACCCATCGAGAGGCCGCACAGCCTTTTACCCCAGTTTAGAGAAGTTCACGTATTCAATTGGACCGAGTTCAAGGACGGGTTGAGGCTTATGCTTTGGGGATTTTTTAAGAAAGTGGTCATCGCGGACCGACTGAGCGTCTATGTCGATCACGCTTTTAACAACGCTCATATCACCAGCGGCGCCAGCTTATTTATCGCGAGCGTCGCTTTCGCGTTTCAGATATACTGCGATTTTTCCGGCTACTCCGACATCGCTCTCGGCTCGGCGCGCATTTTGGGATTTCGGCTCATGAAGAACTTCGACCACCCCTACTCGGCCAAAACCATGACCGAGTTCTGGCACCGCTGGCACATCTCGCTTTCCTCCTGGTTCCGTTACTATGTCTTTAAGCAAATGACCGGACGGCATTCGCCCATGTGGCAATGGTATGTGAACATCATGATCGTGTTCTTGTTGAGCGGGCTTTGGCACGGCGCCAATTGGACCTTCATCGTCTGGGGCGGGTTGCACGGCCTTTTCTTGTGCTTCGGAGCGCTCACGAAAGGCGCGCGCGAAAAGCTCGCGAATGGAATCGGCCTCGGGCGTATCCCTGGCCTTCACCGAACGCTGAAAATCTCGATCATTTTTTTTCTCACCACGATCGCATGGGTCTTCTTCCGAGCGAACAGCGTCGGGGACGCATTTTACATCCTGTCCAAAATTTATGCCGACTTCGCGAATCTTTTCAACAAGGCCTACCTTCAATTTGTGGTGCTTCCCGATATTACAAAAACAATAGACCCTTGGACGCTTTCGATGCTCACTTTATCTATCGTCATCATGGAATTCGTTCAGTGGCGGGAAAGAAAAGTGGGCGCCAACCAACTGCTGCGCGGCTGGCCTTATTGGGCGAGGTGGATCCTCTACTATTGCGTCATCGACTGGATCCTTTTCTTCGGCTACTTCGGCAACCGGGCGTTTATCTACTATCAATTCTAACCGACCCGAATCATTCATCATTGAAAAAGACCCCGGCAATTGATAAAATCGCTTCCTTATAAATAGCATTTTGCCCTGATAGCTCAGTTGGC
>JANLTE010000404.1:0-5922 GCA_031362785.1 Elusimicrobiota bacterium | reverse complement strand
TTGAGGCGATCGAAGCGCATTTTCTATTCAACATTCCGCTCGAACGCATCCAAATTGTGATTCATCCGCAATCCATCATTCACTCCGCGATCGAATTTGAAGATGGTTCCGTCATCGCCCAGCTTTCGGCGCCCGACATGTGCTTGCCGATCCAATACGCGTTAACTTATCCTGAACGCAGGCCCTGTCCCATTAAAAAACTGGATTTTTATGAAATGAAGCGCCTCGATTTTGAAAAGCCGGACTTCCGAAAATTTCCCTGTCTCGCCCTGGCTCTGGATGCGGGAAAACAGGGGGGCACCGCGCCCTGCGCGCTGTCGGCGTCCAACGAGGTGGCGGTGTACGCGTTTTTGAATCATCAGATTAAGTTCACCGATATTCCTCGGATCGTGGAAAAAGTGTTGTCGAAGCATAAGAAAATTAACAACCCGTCTCTTGAGGCCATTTTGGAAACCGATTCCTGGGCCAGGGCGCGCGCCAACGAGTTCATGTTCGCGCTCCAAAATTCAAACTAGGGGCTGATGCCTCGCAAATAAAAGGAAGTGAATTAAAATGTTGATTGGCTTAACGGTTATTTTAGTTTTCAGTCTCGTGGTCGTGATCCATGAGCTCGGGCACTTTATGGTCTGCCGCGCGGTCGGCGTGAGGGTGGAAAAGTTCGCGGTTGGGTTTGGGAAGGAACTTTTTGGTTTTGATTGGAAGGGGACGCGCTGGTCCTTTTGCCTTTTACCCTTGGGCGGTTACGTGAAGCCGGCGGGCGAAGATATTGAAGAAAGCACGGGGGCCCGAGATGAGTTCTTCGGCCAGCCCTGGTATAACCGAATCGCCATCGCGCTGGCCGGGCCGGTGATGAATTATGTCCTGGCGATCTTCTGTTTTTTTGCGCTGATGTTTTTTTGGGGACAGGCAAAACCTTCCAGCGAGCCCATCATCGGCGAAGTGGTGTCGGGTTTTCCCGCTTACGCCGCGGGGCTGCAAAAGGACGACCGGATTTTAGCGATCAACGGCATCCGAATTAAAACCTGGGAAGAGGCGGCGAATGAAATTCATTCGCATCCCGACAAACCGATCGACATGCAATACGAAAGAAAATCGGCGGGGACCCTTGAGCAAAAGATCGTGGCTGTGGTGCCGAAGAAAGATGAACAGCGCGGAGTCGGCCTGATCGGGATTTCTCCCACGTTTGAAAACCATCGCCAGGGATTTTTGGAATCGTGGAAAACGGCCTTGGACCAGACGGTTTTTTGGACCGCTTTGACGCTCAATTATTTGGGCGATGCGATTATCCATCATAAAAAACCGGAACTCGCGGGGCCGATCGGCATCGTTTCCATTGTGGCAAAAGTCGCCAAGCAGGGGTTTCAGGAACTTTTGGGACTGATCGCCTTAATTTCCCTGTCCCTCGGGCTCTTCAATTTTTTCCCGATACCGCTTCTAGACGGCGGACATGTTTTTTTATATCTGATTGAAGGAATCGTTCGTAAACCGCTGAATAAGAACTTCGTTCGCGCGGCCAACATCGTGGGCGCGACTTTTCTGCTTGCGGTTTTTTTGTTCGCCACCACGCAAGACCTCACTCGCCTCAAAAGTAGTTTTTGGAAATAATCTCACCTGCCCGTCCTCTGCGAATAAAACATGAAATACTCTAAATTTTTTATGCCGACGCTGCGGGATGTCCCCAAGGACGCCGATACGGTATCTGCGAAACTGATGCTCCGTTCAGGGATGATCCGAAAGCTGGCCGCGGGACTCTACGATTGGCTGCCGTTGGGCTTGCGCATCCTGAAGAAAGTTGAAGGAATTGTTCGCGAAGAAATGAACTCGATCGATGGTCAGGAAGTCTGGCTGCCTCACGTGCAGCCCAAAGAGCTATGGGAAGAAACGGGCCGCTGGGGCGTTTACGGCAAAGAGCTGCTCCGTTTTAAAGACCGCAAAAATTCCGAGTTCTGTTTCGCTCCGACCGCCGAAGAAGTGATCACCGATCTCGTGCGGCGGGATGTCCGGTCGTACCGGCAGCTGCCGCTTATGGTCTACCAGTTCGGCACCAAATTCCGCGACGAAATCCGGCCCCGCTTCGGCATCATGCGCGCGCGGGAGTTTTACATGAAGGACGGCTACTCTTTTCACGCCGATGAAAAAGACGCTGAGGTCTATTACTCCAAGGTCCTCGAAGCCTATTCTAATATTTTCCGGCGGTGCGGGTTGAATTTCAGGCCCGTTGAAGCCGAGTCGGGAGCCATCGGGGGAAGTTTTTCGCACGAGTTTATGGTGATGGCAGAGACCGGCGAAGAAGAAATCGTCACTTGCCCATCCTGTAACTACGCCGCCAACTTGGAGCGGGCGGAATGTCTGCCGGTTCAGAGCATAGCGCCGCAGGAAACGCAGCTTGCGTTGGAAGAAGTCTCTACGCCTGGAACTTATACGGTGGACGACGTCGCGAAACTCCTGAAAGAACCAAAGGAAAAATTTATCAAAACGCTGTTTTTTAAAGCGGATGAAATTCCGGTCGTGGCCCTCGTGCGCGGCGACACCGATTTAAACCTTCCCAAGCTCGCGCGCGTCTTGGGCGCGAAAACAATTTTTAAAATGTCGGAAGAGGAATATGCGCGGTTTGCAGGATGCGATGTGGGTTTCGCCGGGCCGCAGGGTTTGAAGGAAAAGGCGAGACAAAAAGATCCTAAGTTTAAACTTGTCGCAGACCACCTGATCAAAAGCGTCGTTAACGGGATTTCAGGCGCCAACCTCAAAGACTCCCACTCAAAAAACTTGAACGGACCCCGAGATTTTGAACCGGACCTTTTTGCGGATTTGCGCAACGCCATCCGCGGGGACTTTTGCCCGCGCTGCGGGGCGAAGGGGCAGAAATCAGTTTTGAACTTTTCGCGCGGAATCGAAGTTGGGCACACTTTTAAACTCGGCACGAAATATTCCGCGAGCATGAAGGCGGAGTATCTGGATGAGGCCGGGAAATCCAGACCTTTCGTAATGGGTTGCTATGGCATCGGCGTCTCCCGCGTGGTAGCGGCGGCGATTGAGCAGAATCATGACGATAATGGAATGATGTGGAGAAAAGAGCTTGCGCCTTTTCAGGTGGTATTGATCCCGGTTAAACTTGACGACGCTAAAACCTTGGAGTGGAGCAAGTCCATTTACAACGATTTAACTCGCGCAGGGATTGAAGTGCTTCTGGACGACCGCGAGGAACGCGCGGGGGTTAAGTTTAAGGACGCTGACCTCATTGGAATCCCGGTTAAAATTACGCTGGGTGAAAAGGGGCTTTCTCAAAACCAGGCTGAAATTAAAACGCGTAATTCAGCGCAGGCGGAATTCATTCCGTTGGACTCAATCGTTTCTGAAATTCAATCCAAACTCAAGCAGTATAATCAATAAAATTTACATCTGGCACTGCGCTCGGGTTTGACTCGGGTCCCTCAATATTGCTATGATTGGACAAAGTGGCCGAAAGCCACTTTTTGTTTTTTAGCGGGGGGCACACCGTGAGCGTAATACAAACGATTGAGGAATTGATCGTTCCCGTGCTGTCGGATGAGGGTTTCGAGTTGATCGAAACGCAGTACCGGCGGGAAGGGGGTGGCTGGGTGTTGCGGCTATTGATAGACCATCTCTCACTAGGCGCGGAAAGCGGAAAAGTTCAAAGGATCACCCTGGCGGATTGTCAAAAAGTCAGCCGCCGGGTCGAAGAAGTTCTGGATCCATCCAATGTGATCGGCGAATCTTACGCGCTCGAGGTTTCGTCGCCCGGCATCAACCGGCCGCTCAAGACGGCCGAACATTTCAAGAAGTACGAGGGACAGAAAGTAAAGGTTTCTCTCTTTGCTCCGCGCTCTCTGGAGAGTTCGCAAAGGAATTTTATGGGAGTCATTGTTGGAGCGACGGACGAGTTGGTAGAGGTCGATGACGTCGTATCGGGGAAAGTAAAAATCCTGATCTCGGCCATCAGTAAAGCTCATTTAAATATAATTTAAAGAACACCCGAGGAGAGTCATGGATAAAAATATGTTAATGCCGATTCTAGACCAGATCGAGCGCGACAAAGGGATCAAAAAAGACGAAGTCTTAAAGATGATCGAGTCTTCGCTCGTATCGGCGTACCGCAAACATTACGGAAAAAACATCAACGTCCTTGCCACCATCGATCCCGAAACGGCGCAGATACAGGCCTATGTGGTCAAGAAAGTCGTGGACGACGTTAAGAATTCGCAGGAAGAAATTTCACCGGACGAGGTGAAACAGCTGAAGTTGAAGCCCTCCGCTGGCGAGGTCCGCATCCCTGTGGATACCGATGAGTTTTCACGTATCGCAGCGCAGATCGCGAAGCAGATCATCGTGCAGAAAATTCGCGAGGTTGAACGCACGACGCTTTTTGAAGAATTTAGCGGAAAAGAAAGCACTCTCGCCAGCGCTTCCGTCTTCCGGTTTGCCGAGCGGAACATCATCGTCGACTTAGGACGCGCGGAAGGCCTGATGCCGGTTTCAGAACAGGTTCGCCGCGAACGGTTTAATCTTGGCGACCGCGTAAAAGTTTTAGTTTTAAAAGTAGAGCGCGGCAGCCGCGGACCGCAGATCATCGTTTCGCGCGCGCATCCCGATCTCGTGAAGCGCCTGCTGGAACTTGAAGTTCCCGAAATCAGCGAAAAAGTGGTGGAAGTCATGGGCGTCGTTCGCGACCCCGGTTTTCGCGCGAAGGTGCTCGTGAAGTCCAACAATCCAAAGGTGGATCCCGTCGGCACCTGTGTCGGCGTGCGGGGTTCCCGCATCCGACCGGTCATCGATGAACTTCGCGGAGAGCGTATCGATTTAATTCCCTGGTCGCCCGACACCGAAAAAATGATCTCAGGTGCCTTGTCTCCAGCCAAAGTTTTAGGCGTTACGCTCATTAAAGATAGCAAAACTGCTGAGGTGCTCGTCGGCAACGACATGTATTCGCTCGCTATCGGGCGCAACGGACAGAACGTTCAGCTGGCTTCCAAGCTCACCGGGTGGAACATCGATATTAAATCCGAATCGCAGCGGCGCGAAGAAAGCGCGAAGAATCAGGAAATATCTCAGAAAGAGCTGTCCGCGATCGAGGGCGTTGGTCCCAAAACTGCGGAGATTTTAATTATGAGCGGCTGGAATTCGGCGGCAAAGCTGGCAAGCGTGAACGTGGAACAGCTAACCGCGCTCCAGGGCATCGGTGAAAAAACGGCGGAAAAAATTATTGAATCCGCCAAGAGCGTGATTGAGAAAAGAAAACAGGGCGTTGAAGATTCAGCGGGGAAACAGGAAGACAAGGAGGTGACTGAAAGTGGTGAAAAGCGACAAGCCATCGTCGGAGAAGGAAGCGAAAAAAAAGCCGACTAAAACAGAGGGCGCCAAGAAAAAATCGGCGGAACCCAAGGCTGAGAAAAAGATCGTAAAAGCATCTGGGGTAAAATCGGTAGAAGCCCCCAAGAAAAAAACAAGATCTAAAAAAACGGGCGCTCAAAATACTGCTCCGGTCGCCGAATTAAAAGCTCAGCCGGCGTCCGATTTGCCTTCGAAGCAGGAAAAGATTTCCGAGCCGGTCGCAAAGCCCAAGAACCCAATTTCGGAGAATCGAACGGTACCGTCCAAACCTCAAACGGTTGAGGTTAAAACCATTCAAACCCCGTCGCCCGCGCCATCCAATGAAATTCCTAAAACGATTCCGGCGGCAGCTTCGAGCTTAGCTCCTCACCCTCAAGTTTCTGAAAGCAGGACCGCGACGGTTGTTGCTCCTCCTAGACCGAAGGTTTCGATCAATGAAACCATTACCGTCAAAGAACTTTCAGAAAAAATTAACGTGAAAGTGGGAGAGCTTTTAATGAAACTCCTGAAAATCGGAGTTCGGGCCAGTTTAAACCAACGGCTTGAGATCGACACGGCCATCCTGGTTTCTTC
>JANLTE010000375.1:0-3049 GCA_031362785.1 Elusimicrobiota bacterium | reverse complement strand
CTTCCAAAACTTGAAAGGGTGCTGATCACTGCTTTGCCGGCTCCCAAAGATTTCCCAATTTCCTGAACACACCTTAAATCGTGGCAGGCAGCGCTTTCAAACCCTGAATTTTTTTGAGCTTCGAGAATCTGATTTCTGGGTATCATTATAAATGATTTGTTCTGGCTTTCAAAACTTTCACGGAGGGCCTTCCCGAATGTCGCGGCGTCGTCCGCGTTTTCCGAGAGCGGTTGGACGTCAAGAATCATCAAATATTTTTGGACCGGAGCCGCGGCGCTCCATTTTTTTTCTCTTTTAACTTCCCGAATCCCCCTGTCAAACGACGGGTCGTCTTTCGGTCGTCCGAATTTAGCGCTGATTGAAAAAGAGTGGACCGCGCCCAATTTTCCTGCATCGGTAAAGGCGTAATCCAGTTGATATCGGCTCCAAAAAAATCCGGCGCCGAAATTAAGTTTACCCTGGTCCTGACCGTTTTTGTATCCGGCCCGGAAAGCCACAAGCCGGTTCCATACATATTCCGCGCCTATAAATTGTTTCCAGTTTTCATCCCGGGTTTGGACCATGTCGAGCGCGATGGTCGCTTTACCGCTGGCTTCAACGGGCAAACTATAAGATCCGCCAACCCTCATCGTGGTAGGCAGGGATTCTCCCGTGACCAGATAAGTTAACTGACTTCCGAGGTTCAAGTAGGAAAAACCTACCGCGAGACGGTCCTCTAAGAATCGTCCCTGGAGGCCGATATCCGTTGCCCAGGCGTTGGAGCTTTCAGAAGCCACCAATGTGGACCTGAGATATTTAACCGTGAGTCCGGTGGCAAGAAAATCGACGAGGAATTTATCGCTGTAATTGGCGCTCATGGACAGGTCTTGCTCCGCTTTAACGGTCCTGGTTAAACCGTTGCGGTCAATGAGGTCGATGTCACCCAGAGAATAGTAAAGAAACTGTCCCGAAAAACTTCCGAGGGTCGTTGGCGCTCCGAACAGAAAAGTGCCGAAATTGTCTTCAGCCACTCCTCGGAGGCCCATTAAGGAAAATTGTTTTGAATCCAGAAAGGCAGGAGCGGCGGGGTTATAAGGAAGTGTTTCAATACCTCCGACATCGGCTCCAAATGAAGAATATGCCTCGGCCATTCCGGCAGATTTTGCACCGGGGTTTTTTAACAGAAAGCTGGCTGATGAATTGCCGCCGGCCGCCTGAGCCCGCTCAGCCGAACGAGCGAGGACAATTCCGGCGAGGAACGCCACGGTGAGTCTGGATAAAATTTTGGCAACGGCGCGGGGTTGGCTCATGGATTATCTGAGAATAGCCACTTTCTTTTTAGTATCGATTCCCCCGCCATTCACATGAACGAGGTAAATGCCGGACGATACGGTGGTCCCATTCGAATTTTTCCCGTCCCACGAAACGAGCGTCTGCTGATTCGCGCTCCCCGTGGCGGAAGTTTCCCAAACTAAATCTCCGTTCAAAGTGTAAACCTTCAGCTCTATTCGGCCTGAACTCGACGGTCGAAGTCCGATGAGCGCGGTTTCATTAAGCGCGGGATTGGTATAGCCGTTAGCTCCGCCCGTGACGATGACTGCGTTGGCTTCCGTATTGGAAGTAATCGCGGGGTTGTTGAGCGGATTGTTAATGTTCATCGTCATCGCTGAGGCTCCCGCCCCGGATATGTTTGAAATTTCGATGCCCGAAGCGGTTCCGTTATAAGCGTTTGAATCAGGCGACTTAAAGACGATGGTGCTCCCCGGCCAGGGGTCGGTGGAGTTCCCGCCGTTGGTCGAGGGATCCGTCGCGTCAGCCTGCACCACGTCGATGCCGCGACGGCTCGAAAGCGCGTTCACATTGTTTTGCGCAAGGCGGGTCGGAGAAGACGCGATGGAGTCGTCGATATGCCAGATCAAAAGTCCCTGTCCCGGCAGAAATCCATCGTAGGCGGCGCCAGAAGTCTTTCGGTATTCCAGAAGAAAATATTCGTTCGCGCTCCCCACGTCGCTGACGCTGATGGGAATTCTTAAAAATGCCGTCCGCGAAGTTTCGGCTGGCAGCAAGCTCTTTGATACAGATTGGTTCGACGAAATTGTTTCCGGAGAGGAAAACCCCAAAAATTGCTTGGACCATGCGTCAAAATGAGATGGGTTTGATCCGATTAAAGATCCGCCTTGAGCCGGGTTTGGCAAGTAAACTCCGGCGTCCATCAGGCTCCATTGACCCACCGCGGAGAGCGAAGTCGTTTCGTAGAGGTCCGGCAATCCCTGCTGATGGCCATATTCGTGGCAGATTACGCCGAGCGGCTCCACGCTTTGAAACTCTTTTTCCGGCACGAAAGTCGCGCCCGGAAAGGTTTTCCCGCTCGCGACGGGGCCGCTTAATGTTCCCGCTGGAGCGTATACGGACCAAATGTTTGAGCTTTGCTGGCCGGCCGTAGAACCGGTTTCGGAACCTTCCCCCGCGTGGTAAATCATGATGTGATCGTAGGCTGAAAAATCAAACCCAGCGGTAGTGGCGACCGCAATAGAGTCTTTGGCGATGAGCGCATAGTTGCTGCTGATCCCGTTGGCATAAGTCGCGTAAGCTAGCGGCATCCGATAGCTGCCTTGCGCTCCCGCTCCGCCGTTCGTCAGCGTGGCGGTAACTGTTAAAAGGTTGTAGGAATTCTCGAGATAAAAATTTTGGACGGCCGTAAAAAAAGTGGAGGACTGGGCAAGCGTTTTGGTCATGGTTTTGTCGCTGAAATCGATCCGAATGACAGCGACGCGATAAGTCGTGGCGGAAATGGCGGGTGCGAAACCCGGCGCGAATTTTTTTTGGACGCTCAGTCGCTTTTGATTTTCTTCCTTATTTAAAAAGCAGGTCTTCATTTTTCCTTCTGATAAACCGGGAAAAAGCGGTGGCACCGCGCGGGCCGGCAGGGATAAATAAAGAAGAAAACCCGCGGCCCAAAAACCGCAGGATTTTCTTCCTGTTAAAAAATGTAGCTGCCGGATCATTTAGAAGTTCAAGCCAAGCGCCGCTCCCAATTGAAAGTTTTGGGGAACCTTTTGCGTCTTGCCGC
>JANLTE010000369.1:0-4647 GCA_031362785.1 Elusimicrobiota bacterium | reverse complement strand
ATCGGTTTTGAAATGATGCTGGAGCGTTTCCAGGCCCTTTTCAGGCAAGGCGTTCACATCCGCGAGCGGCCGCGCCGAAATTTTCAGCACCTTCACTTCGCCGGGACCTCTGACAACTCGACTCAGGTCTAAATTCCCCAGCTCCAGAGATTCCAGCAGCCAGTTGGCCGGAACTTTCTCGTCGAATTCCGTTTTAACCGCGTCGCTACTGCCTTCGCCGCGTCCGGCCATGGCCATGGTGGGGCTGACTTGCTCCCGAGCGCGCGCGTTGTAAAACCGGTGTAAATAGATGCTGGAAAGAATCGCGGCGAGCGAGGCAGTCAATCCGTAGGCAAGCACGTCCCCGTTCAGAAAGCTTGTGAGCGCAACCATCGGCATCATTACGAGCACGACTATCAGACTCGGCAGATGAACGAAAGCGCCCGCGCTCCAGGCCAGATCCATGCGCTCCTTAAGCGTTGCGGGGTTGGAATCCTGGATCCATCGCTTCATGCCGGAGTCGTAGCGATAGAGTCGTGAATGCATCAATCCAAATATAAAATTGAGCCCAGTATATGAAGCGAAAATGCTAACCAGCGGAAGGGCGGGATTGAGCGCGGAAGGTTGGTTGAGGTTTAATCCCAGGGCGGACGAGGAGACAACGATCACGAACACGGACAGGAGGTGTAAGAATCCGAATACGCCCGACTCCGCGATGGGCGCCCAGGTGCGGATGTAGGAATCCAAAGTGAGGTTGGGCATGATTTTGAGGAGGCCGTAGATCCGAGGGATCGCCGCCGGCGCGCCAGCCGAAATAGACGGGGACGCGGCGGGGATTTCCTTAACGGCCCAAACACACCGAACCTCATTGCCATTATCTATGCGAAAGTTAGAGATTTCGAGCAACCCGACAGACCTTTTCACGACCCCATAGATCGGAACCGTTCCTAAAATTTGGTTCAATTGTTCGGCATCCTCCCGCGGCGTTTTAGAAATCGTTTTCAAAGCGTCCTCGGTGATCGGCACCCAACCGTCCTTCAACTCGGGAACTAGCATCGAAGGGTCGCCGACCTTTGAGCGCCTGAACGGAGTTATCAAATATTCAAAACCGATTTTTCCTTTTTTGATGTCGTACAACCAGTATTGATCGTTCGCGTGCAATTCCAAACGAATCCCCTTCGAAGGATCGGCATAATCCGCCAAAACGGGTATTACGCGCACCTCGGTCCCTTCTTTCAAACTGCTTAATGTCATAATTATTGAGGCGCTTTTGTTCGATCCAAAATTAATAAATCCGCGGCGCAAGACTATTAAATTAAATGTATCTCTTATCAGTTGATCAATTAGGTCTAAATCTATTATACCTTCCACAAAATCCTTATGAGTTTTGATGTATTGGAGCAGGAGGCCTTCGGAGTCGATGGACCGTTTTTCAATATTATTAATATATTGCGGCTCCCTTTTAAACCCATACGCCCAAATCTCAGTTCCTAAACGGACCTCAAGCGTCAATCCTTTAGACGGATCGGACGCGTCCACCAGCAGGGGCACTATCCGCACCTTAGAACCCTCCGGTAAACTGGTAAAACTGAAAGTTGCGTTATGCCCATTGACGTTTCCAAAATAGATATGCTGCGCAACGACTTCCATTTCGAACTCACCGGACGCGGCGATGAGATTCGTGATTTTACCCACATCGGAAGACGCGCGAAGCGCTTCAATGTAAGCGCAAATGAGCTTGGCGCTATCGGACGGTCGCGACCGCGCCCTGCGGATTTTAACTAAACTCGCTGACGGATCGCCCACGGCCCCCACGAGCAAGAGAGCCGGCGCGAGGAAAGCAGTTCGGAGCATCATGCCAACTGAATGATCGCGGCTAAACATGGACCTTATTTTTGACAGCCCTTTGATCACTCCGCGCGACGCGAATGAGGAAACCGACGCCCACGCTTTAGGAATCCAACCTGCCTCTGGGCCATCATGAATAGTGATGACCGAGTCGCCGATTTCGGCCTTGATTCCGGATTCCTGAGGAACGCTGGCGGCTTCCGACTTAGGCAACACATCCAGCGTCACTTGAGTGCCGTAATTTTGATCGCCATTTTCATTCCGCGCGCTGCCTTCGATTGAAAATGAAACGGAGAACTGACCCGCCAGCATTGACCCAGACGCGTCTTTCTTCGGCGCGATCGAAGTTAATTCAATGGACTTCACGGTCCTTAGGTCGTTGGCTTTACGCCACAGGGTAAGCTCATCCCCGACCGCTCTTTTTATTTCCTTGTCCACGAATGCCGCGTCGAACCGCGCAAGTTTTTTAACTTCATTTCGAATTCGCAGCGCCGCGGCCAGAGCGGGAAATAAGCGTTCGATCAGCGTCGCGGCCGGAAGCGCGACGCCTCCCATCGTAGCCGCGAATGCTGATTGTGGCGCTAAGGTAATGCGTTCGCCAGAGAAAAGTTTCTCGAGAGGAGTTTTATCGCGTGAAAAGAGGTCCAGATATTCCGTGCCGGCGCCTTCCACCTTGCCGAGCCGCGGCGTCAGCACCGCGTAGGCCACTTGCTTGCTGCGCAGCAGATCCGTCACTCCGTCCGTGTGGAACCCGCCCGTCACCATCAGCGCGACTTTGTCGCCGCGCAGACTTTCTTGCGCTGAGCCCTTCAGGGCTTCGGGCGCGCGATCATTCTGAGTTGTTCCTTTCGCACCCTGAGAAACCTCCGACACCTCCGCAACCTTCGCCAGCAGGTTCTCCACCAAAACTTTGTTGCGGGCGATCGCCGCGCGGTTAAACCCTTCGAATCGGCTCAGCAGCTTGAACAAATCCGCTGATGATACTTCCTCCTGATTCGAATTATCCTCGGTCTCCGCCGAATATTTTTGTAATCGCTCCGGAATGCTCCGTATCTTCTCTCTCCGCGACTCGAAACTCTTCCATTCCTGAGGAGATAGCCCGTAGCCCACCAGCTTCTCCACCAGCGTTAAGTCCCGCGAGAGCTCAATGATTTCCTTTTCTTCCGCGGTCTTCGCGTTCGCTTTGAACGCGGCCTTCTCCATCATTTCGATTTCGTTAAAAAGCTGTTCGGGTTTTATGTTATCCGAGATCAATACATATCGGATGTATTGATCCATTTCGGGCCATTCTGATAGGTTAACACCATATGCCTGGCAGAGCGCTTTCAAATACCGATAAAACGCGCCGTGCGTGAGGTTGCCGAGCCGGTACGACAAGCTGGCGTCGACCAGGTTCTTGAGCTCCGCCCTTGACAACTTTTGAGAGAGCGCGTTCGTCAGCGTTCGACGCTCAGCCTCCACCTTCTTATAATCCATCGACTCTTCGATCGTGAACGCCTGCATGAGTTGGGCCGTTGATCGCCCCGTCGCGGACTTGCCGCCACGCTGCGTCAGATACTTGATATAAGCCCCAATCCCGATCTGCTGCTTGCGGTGCAGCGACATTTTATCGTCCAGTTCCCGCAGCGCCGCGTTTAGCTTGCGCGCCTTCACTTTCCGCATGAGCTCAGACAAATCCTTGAGCTTCTCCTCCGCCCGCTTCTGTTCCGAAATGGAATCCTTGAACGCTTTTACATGGCTCAAATACAAGTCTTCCTGCTCGATGCCCCAGAACTCAATTGCCGGTTGACGGACGAATGTTTCAGCGGAGTTTTTTTCAGAAGATCGTACGCGACCCGCTTCTTCCGCGCCCAGCCCGAAAGTGATCCCGACATATTCCGGTCCCGTAATGAACGATTCCTTCAGCAGATACTGCGCGATTTCCTTCGTGATCGATGGATCTGGAAACGATCGGTAGGGCATGAAGTTAAACGCGCCCCGCGCCCCTTCAATACCCACGATTAGATCAGTACCGCTGATCTCCTCGCTGCGCAGTTCAGCGTTCGCCGGCTCGCCGCTTCGCGCGAACGACTCAACGATCCTCGCGATGTTCGCCTGCGCCTCCGAGTTCCCGTGCGCGTCCTGGATGTTGATCACCATCAGGTCCCCCGGCTTCCAGCTGGGCGGAAGATAGATGTCTTTCAAATTGGCGTAATTCATGGGGACCGACTTGATGGACCTGGGGAGGCGTCCGGCGAGAATGGAAGTATCGTTGAGGTGAGAAAACTTTCCTTTAATCGCGTCCCCGAACTCGTAGATTCCAAGCCTCTGGTTCTGTTCCTGGACTTTGGGGATCGCGTTCGACAGGACATTTAAGTCGATGGAAGGGAGCTGCGCGAGGAGAACATTATCGCTACCGGGAACCGTTACGCGGGGAACCGACGCGCCCCGAAGCTTCTCGTTGGACGCCTTTCGTTCCGCCCAAAAGTTGCGCGCCGGCTCAATCGCACCTTGCGCCACATGGACGTAAAAAATTACCAGCGCCATCGCGCTGGAGATCAGCCGAGTGATTAAGGGCGCCGTTTGGCGGCGGGATTGCTCGTGAATGGGACCCCCTTCCTTATGTTGCAGCGTGCCCGAACAGTATATCCTGTCTACAAAAAATATACATAAACTATATGTAACACTATTGTTACAGTTTGCGGCCGCGCGGTCGTTTCAAATATCCGATTGATTCGTCCGCATGAAATTATTAGAATTGACTCTGGCGCCGCTTAATGAAAAACACTTCAGTCCTCCTTTACTCCGTTTGGTTCTTCCTGTTCGCCTACGAAATCTGGG
>JANLTE010000355.1:0-1523 GCA_031362785.1 Elusimicrobiota bacterium | reverse complement strand
CATGCTCCAGCCATCATCCGGATCCGGTGTAGGAGGAGTCCACTCAAGCAGGCCTCCAGCTGACTCTAGGAAAAATATGGTGTTGCTAAGGCCGTCCGACACCGAGCCGAGAGTTTGTCCCACGGCTGGCGGATTCAGATATCGCGCATCCCCAGAACCGCTCGCAAGTTTGCTGCTGTATGTAAAGGGACCCTCGTAGGTAGCATTGCCTGCAAATCCTCGATTGAAAAGATAGTTGGTTTTTGATAGGTCACGAACTGCCGTTGAGGAAAAGCTCTCGGCAAATAGATAAAAACTGTTTTGCATCTCGTCGTTTGGGTAACCGAGGAAATCGTTTCGGAAGTGCCTGTCTGCAAATCCGACCGCCGTAAACGCGAAAACGATCTTGGCCGTGTCAGGGCTTGGAGCTGTAGGACACAGGAAAACACCCAAGTCCGGTTTCCCGGCACCGAATCGCCCTTGCGGTGGCGGGGATTGAGAATCCCAGGGAACATTCCAATTATTATCATCACACCAGAATGTTGCAGTCTTGCCGTAGTCTCCATTGTCGTAGGCCCGGTAAACCGCATTTTGCTCAAGATAAGGTAATAGTCTCCAGTGCACCCCATTGAATCGCTGGTCATTTCCAGCAGGCATTCGTCGCATCGCGCTTTCGAAATTGTGGACTGCCAGTCCAAACTGCTTAAGGTGATTCGTACATTGCATACGTCGTGCAGCTTCACGCGCAGATTGAACTGCGGGGAGAAGCAAACCAACCAGGATGCCAATGATTGCGATGACAACAAGTAACTCAACAAGCGTAAAGCCTCGCTGAGGACCTGGAAACGGATTTTTCAATTTGCAACTTTTCATGATTTAGGCGTTCATTTCAAAACGTAAAAAAGATACTTCTCATTGACCACCGCAATCGAAGGTCGCTTTGTTCAAATCCCGCTGGCTTGTCTAGCGGATTGTTTGGCAGGGTAAACCTGCGGGATTCATTGCGTTACCCGGTTATCCAATCTTGGATACGCGGCTTTGAGTGATTCGATCAATTCTCGATAGTCATCGCGGTAGCGAATCGTCGCTAGTTTTGGATCCGATTCGGTAATATCTGCATCCGTCCAGCCAGCCTTTACCGCATTGTCGAGCATCTTCATTGCAAGGTCGGCATACACATACTTATTGCTCCCAGCTTTGTCGCTTACCTTCGCAAAGCACGAGCCCAAGTTGTACCAGCCGTTGCTGCCCCAATCGGATCGCTTGGCTAGTGCAGTCAACTCAGCAACGATGTCACTCGGCATTCCACGCGATAAAACTTCCGGATGCCAGTCTGTAGGACAATGTGAAATCACTTGGTCGAAATCTTTCGTGGCGGCCTCTGTGCGGTTCAACTTACCGAGTGTGATTCCTCGCTGCGCATAGATGTTGATGAGCTTGCTATTCAATCCCATTTTTATCGAGGCAAGCTGCTCTTCCGGAAGTTGTTGGTAGTCCACCGTCGCATACTGGATAGCCCGAGCAAACCATTTCAGGCTTTCTTC
>JANLTE010000351.1:0-16278 GCA_031362785.1 Elusimicrobiota bacterium | reverse complement strand
TTTCCAAAGTAGAGTTTCTTTTGAACGCCGCTGTCGCCGGACCCCGCGATCAGCGCGAAGTCCAACCGGTCGCCTTCATTTCTAACGTCCCCGGTCGAGAAGGTTAAATTGAATTGAGCGTTGCTCGCGGGAACGGGCTGGTTGTTCAGCGCGCCGCTCCAAGCAGCGATCATGTCGGCTCCGCTGACAGAACCATCAACATGCCATTGCCCGCCGCGATACTCGATCGTAATCAGCTGGCTGAGCGCGTAGGCGTCGCTCGTGCTGTTCACGGTCGCGCCATGAATCAGACCGCGCATCAGCTTGGGCGCGGTTGCGGTCGAAGCGTAAACATCGTTGGCGTATTCCAACGAGAGCGTCGAGCCATAAGTCCTGTAATCGCCCCAGATCTGCACCAGTCCCGGAGTCTGGTTGTGCCGGTAGGAAATCAGGGAGTTCCCCGTTCTATCCAATATCCCTCGATCCACTCCCAGCGCATTGACCTTTGTGTTTTTGAAGACTGCGTTAAATACGCCTGACCCGCCTACTTCCGATGTTCCATTTGGATAACTGTTACCGTTGGGATCATAACCGATGTTTGAGTTGACTACGGTATTATTAACGCAACTCCCAAAGTAAAGGCCGATATATGCGTTGCTGTAAGAATAGTTGGAGATGAGGGTGTTGTTGTCCGAGCTGATGTAGAAGCCAATCTGCCCAGAGCCATTGCTATAAGATTGGTTGGAGATGAGGGTGTTGTTGTTTCCGTTAATCTGGAAGCCATAACCAGTATTGCTATAAGACTGATTGGAATTATAAGTGCCGTAGAGGGAGTTGGAAGAGTAGATGCCATAGTTTCCGTTGTTGTAAGCATGGTTGGACGCGAAGGTGCAGTTGTTGGAGCTAGCGATATAAAAACCATAAACTGAATTTTTATAAGAATGATTGGAAGTGAATATATTGTTGTTGGATCCCGTAATGTAAATGCCGATGTTTCCATTGTTAAAAGACTGGTTGGAAGCAACAGAGTTGTTGGCCCCATTGATGTAGATGCCCTCGCTTGTATTGTTGTAAGACTGGTTCGAGGTAAAGGTATTGTTTGCACCGATTGCACGTATTCCATCGGCGGCATGCGCGTATATCAGGTTATTGGTAAGACTATTTGTGGAAGACGAGTTCAAGTATAGGCCGTAGTATCCTTCATGGATGGATGAATAATCGATTGTTCCTCCTAATGCGGTTCCTGTGAAAGTCACGCCCCATTTGTTGGAAGTGTTGATGCCGAGGTACGCTAACTCGGCGTAATCGACGTTGAAGTTCGCCAGCGCG
Organism: Elusimicrobiota bacterium; assembly: GCA_031362785.1. GTDB lineage: Bacteria > Elusimicrobiota > Elusimicrobia > 2-02-FULL-39-32 > 2-02-FULL-39-32 > JANLTE01. The sequence continues at coordinate 14,970 of JANLTE010000351.1, read as the reverse complement.
GTCTGGTTCAGGTTCAGGATGTAAGCGGTATAAGCGCTGTTGGTCCCCCGAATGACCACGTTTCTCGTAAGGTTGCCAACGCTCGCAGATACAGGGTGAGCGTTACTTAATGCGCTGTTCAGAGTGATCTGGCTGCCGGAGATTGAAGCGATGGTTCGCTTTTCCGTTGCGCCACCCGTTCTATACTGGCCTATCGTGATGGCGTCCCCGATGTTCCAACCTTCGATCTCAGTGGCGGATGGCACGGTGAGCGCGGACGCTCCAATAGAAGCGGCGACCGAAAGCGTGGTGGCGACGTCTTTCACCGTTCCCTGCGCAATGAACGAGGCGCTGTTGTAGATCGTCAATCCATATGGATTTGCCGCGTTCGAAGAAGCCAAAACGAGCGTCGCGTTCACGCCGGATGGGATGGGAGTTCCCACGGTTCCCATATATAAAGTGGCGCCAGCAACGACTTCAACCCAGCCCCGCGAGGTCAATGTGTAACTGGACGATGGCGTTCCCCAGGTGAGGGCCCCGCTGATCTTGATCGAGGTGGTAGAGGCGTCGTCACCCACGGTTGCGCTCATGTCCAGCGTTACCGTGTGTGTGGCCTGTATGTTCACGCGATCCCCGCTGCCAGGGACCACTCCGCCGACCCATGTGTTAGGATCAGACCAGATCCCTGTCTGATTGGACAGTACCAGCCCCGCGGGAATGTAAGAGGTCGTGCCGTTCGATATGGCGCTGTCCAGGTTCGCTTCGTCCCGCGTCCAGACTCTGAAGTAATAAGTTTTGCCGACGGTCAGCCCGTTGATTTGAGCGGTAACGGTCGACCCTTGGATGGCGTTAATAGTTGAAATCCGCGTCTGGGCAAAGCTTGAGGCCCAGTTGCCGGGCGGGTTGCCGCTTGCAACCGTTGAGTATTGAATAAGGAAAGTCGCGCTGCTTAAGATCCCGGTATAACCATTGTCGCCCGGCGCAGTCCAGTGCAAGATCGCGGTCCCCGCCGCTCCCGCGCTCGAGACTCGCAAATCGGTCACGGCGCCCGGCGCGCTGGAATCGGTCGCATAGGTCGTCCCGCCTTCGGATAGCGCGGACCAATTGCCTTCGGGGTCTTTGGTCCAGGCCCGGAAATAATAAGTCCTTTCCGAGAGTAGATTAGAGATCGTATATCCTTGAGTGGTGCCGGACGCGACCCCGCTGGTGGAAATCACGATTTGAGCGTTACCGCTGGACCAGGATATCGCGTCGAAATTCGTCCAGCTCGAGTACTGGATGTTGAACTGGCTCCCATAACTAAGGTTGCCACCGTACCCGTCGTCTCCCGGGCTGATCCAACTTAAGTTAACCTGATCCGAAGATCCGGCCAAAGCTGTCAGGTAAGTAATGGATCCGGGCCCAGAGGCGTCGACGATCCAATCGATTTTTCCGTTCATGTCAAATTCATAGTTCGTCCCGCCGCGTTCTCCCGACCAGTTGCTGAAAGTCCAGTTGAGCGCGCTGTCGTCTCCCGTCACCCGCACGCTCGACGGCGTGGATTTTAGAATGGGGTCCGAATCCTTGAACGCGATCCCCTCGAAGCTGGCCACCGACGTCACGCTCGATAGCTGAATGAGCGTTCTTGTCGAGCCCGCCCGCATCCCATAGTCAAAAGTTCCGTTTTTCATCATGACCGTGGATGGGTTTAGAATAAATTTGAACCCGTCGGTGGACATGTGCGACACGTAGAAGTTCTCCATGTGAACGTAGGCTGCGGACGCGATGATCGTGTAGTATGTGCTGCCGGAATCGATCCAGTCGATCAAGGTCGGATTGGCGGCCGTGCCGATGGCTTTTAAAGCTCTAGTGTTGTCAATGGTCAATCGGGATCGCCCGTTATTCCAACCCGTCGCGGCATTCCCGAAATAGAGTTTCTTTTGCTGGCTCGCGTCGCCCGCAGCCGCGATCAGCGAGAAGTTCAGCCGGTCGCCCTCAACAATCGTTCCGCCGGGATTAAAGGTTAAGTTAAACTGGGCGTTGCTCGCTGGAACGGATTGGTTGTTCAGCGAGCCGGTCCAGGCGCCGATCATGTCAGCTCCGCTAACCGATCCGTCCGCGTGCCATTGTCCGCCGCGGTATTCGATCGTGATCAGCTGGCTGACCGCGTAGGCGTCGTTAGCGACGGCAGTCGCGTTGTGCAGAAGCCCGCGCATCAATCTCGGCGCGGCAGCCGTGGAGGTATAGAGATCGTTGGCATATTCCAGAGAGAATGTGGATCCGACGGTCATGTAGTCGCCCCAAATGTGTACGAGGCCCGGGGTCTGGTTGTGCCGGTATGAAATCAGGTATTCCCCAGCATCATCCAGTCCCGTCCGATCCACGCCCAGGCTATTGACCTTTGTGTTCTTCAAGAAATTTTTATGGATGCCGCCGGCTGAGTATTCGATTTCTTTGGTCGTATTGGGCTTGCTGACGCCGTTGGAGTCGTAGCCGATGCTCGAGTCGACAATCGTGTTGCTGCTGCTGGAGCCATTGAAAATGATACCCCGGTTTCCGTTGGAGTAAATCTGGTTGGAAATTAAGAGGTTGTTGTTGGCTGAGCCAAAAATTACGCCATATCCTGAATTGCCGTAAGACTGATTTGAGATTAAGATGTTGTTGTCGGAGGTATTGAAAAAGATGCCATAGCTTGAATTGCCGTAAGACTGATTCGAGGTTAAGGTGTTGTTGGCGGCGCTTACAATGTATATGCCATTACTTCCATTGGAATAGGACTGATTCGAGGTTAAGGTGTTGTTGGAGCCGTTGATGTAGATACCGTTGCCTGTATTGGCATAAACCTGGTTGGATGTGAGGATGCTGTTGGAGCCAGAGAGCACGATGCCATAACCTACATTGTCGTAAACCTGATTCGAGGTTAAAGTGTTATTGTTGCAGCTATTGAAAAAGATGCCATAACTTAAATTGGAATAAACCTGATTCGAGGTAAAAGTATTGTTGTCCGAGCTAGTCATGTCGATGCCATCGTTTGCATTGAAATAAGATTGGTTAGACGTGAAAGTATTGTTGCTGGAGTTGTTTTGGATGCCATAATCCGAATTGCTATGAGACTGGTTGGCGATGAAAACATTGCCGTTGGAGTTGGTGACGATATTGAACCCATCGTTCCCGTTTGAGTAAGACAGATTCGAGGCGAAGTTATTGCGTGCGCTGGTGTTGAGATAAATGCCGAAGCCCGTATTGCCATAAGACTGGTTTGAAATGAAAGTGTTGCTGGAATTATTGCTGCTGAATATCCCGTATACGGAATGCCCGTAAATCAAGTTGTTCGTGATGCTGTTTGTGGAAGACGAGTTCAAATACAATCCGTAATATCCCTCGTGGATGGAGGAATAGTCGATCGCTCCGCCAAAAGCGGCTCCCGCGAAAGTCACTCCGAACTTGTTAGCGGTATTTTTGCCCATGTAGGCGATCTCGGCGTAATCGAGGTTAAACCTGGACTGATCGCCTGTGTTAGAATTCAAGATGTATCCCGTATAAGTGCTGTCGGCGCCGCGGATCACCACGTTTCTCGTGAGGTCACCGACGCTTGCTGACGCCGCGTGAGCGTAACTTAACGCGCTGTCCAGAGTAATTTGAGTCCCGGAAATTGTAACGATGACGCGCTTCTCCGTTGCCCCGCTGGTTCCGTACATCCCCACCGTGATTACATCGCCGCTGTTCCATCCTTCGATTTCGCTATCGGACTGTACCGTGAGCGCTGTCGCTCCGGCGGCCGCGTTCGCCGATAGCGTAGTGGCGTAATCTTTCACCGCTCCCTGCGCGACAAATGTGGCACCGCTATAAACCGTCAGGCCATAGGGATTTGCGGTTGAGCTCGAGGCCAGCACCAGCGTGGCAGTTCGGTTGGCCGGAATGGGCGAAGCCACGGTTCCCATGTAAAGCGTACTCCCTGAAATCAGCTCCACCGCGCCGCGCGCCGTCAAAGTATAGTCTCCCGTTGGACTGCCCCAAGTCAGTGTCCCGTGAACCCTGATCGCGGTCGTGGATATATCGTTGCCGATCGTGGCGCTCTGATCCAGCGTAACGGCGTGCAAGGGCAAAATTGTGACAATATCTCCGCTCCCCGGAACCACCCCGCCAACCCAGGTTCCCGTATCGCTCCAGTTGCCGCTCGCGGTTGTTTGGATGTTGGCCGCGCGCAGCGATATCGCCCCGGCCGAGAAGGCCAGCGCGAATGAGACTGCGAAGAATTTTGAAATTCTCCGTGAGGTCACTCTAAGCGATACCTCTATTTATTTTTTGCATTTGCGTTCCCTGAGTTACCTAATAGCACATGTAAAGTTAACAGTTAGCCGCATATTTGACTACAATAAAAATCAAGCGCGCGCAGATGCGACTGCGGCGTTGACATGGATTTTTTTCAAGCCTAAAGAGACTAAGTTAAATATAACAGCCAAACCCGTTAATTTCAAGATGTTTTTACTAATAATAATCGTATTGACTTATTATATTGAAATATTGTTATTCGAACGATTTAAATCGGATCTAAAAGCTGCATTTCACCCATTTTTTAAAAAATGATTAAACCATATTGAAATATCAAGTTATTTGTTAAATTACTTAAATATCGTTCAAAGTGTCATAGAACGCGTTAATTTACATTAATTGGTATCGTATAAATCATACGCATTTTCGCCAAAGTTTAAGTAATTGGTATAATAGAATCGGACTTAAAGTAAAAAATGAAGAATGTAAAGAAATCTCTTGTCTTGTTTTCGGGAGGAATCGATTCAGGGGTCCTGCTTTGGTGGGCCAAGAAGCGCGGCTATAAACTCGCGACCCTCTCGTTTCAATTTCCTGGTCGCCGTCGTGGCGAGATAAAAGCGGTGTCCCGCCTCAGAGAGCTTTCGGGCGCCGCTGAAAATTTCGACCTGTTTTTGCCGTTCGTCGATCCGCCCAAGTCCGAAGAATCTTGCTATATCCCCCAGCGCAACCTGATGTATTATGGGATCGCCGCCTCTCTCGCTGAAAAAATTGGCGCCACCCTCATTTTGGGCGGGCACATCCGCCACGACGGAGCTGTCTTTAAAGACGCCGCTCCGGCTTTTTTCGCGAAGCTGCAGAAATTAATTCAGCCTGCCCGGAACCGCGACCTCAAAATCGCGCTTCGGTTTCCCTTTATCGGCCTGGATAAAAGAGATATCATAAAGACCGGTGTTAAATTAAGAGTGCCTTTTGCGGCGACCTGGAGTTGTTCCAAAGATGTTTCAACTCCCTGCGGCAAGTGCGGTTCCTGCAAAGAAAGGAGTTCCGGTTTCGCCGCCGCAAAAATTGAGGACCCATTTTTTCAATGAAGATTAAAGTTTACAACTACCGCTACAAATACGAAGGCCCGGCCGCCGCGTTTTACGATCAGGACCATTCCTGGCGCGACTACGAGGGACAAAGCCGGTTTGTCGCCTCGCTTCTGCCTCGCCCGTTTTTAACTGCGGGTAAACCCGTTGCCGCAAAAATTTTAGACTTGTGTTGCGGTTCGGGAAGCCACAGCGTGGCTTTATCAAAACTGGGGCTTGCCGTAACGGGCGTCGACCGTTCCTCCGACCTGCTGGCGCAGGCCAAAGTTAAAGCGGCGAAGCGAAAACTTCCCGTCGCTTTCATCCAGCGAGATATGTACGCGCTTGGCAATAAAAATGGTTTTAAGAACTCATTTGACGCTTGCCTGATGTTCGGCTGGACGCTTTCCCTCCAGCCCGTTTACCGGCGGTTCAAAGACATTTTGAATCTAGCTCACGATGTGCTGAAGCCCGGAGGGATTTTTATTTTTGATGTTCCCCTGAACAGAAACGCGAAGCGCGACAACCCTCCGGTGCTGAACTACAGCGCCTCGCGCGAGGTGTCCGGCGTTTTGAGCGTTGAAGAGAAAAAAAATCCGTCCGGCGCCGGCGCTTCCGTGTTTTTCTATAATTGGAGCGTGACGGACGGAAAGGGGCGCGAGGATTTCGTCGTTAAAGAAGTGTTGAGCCATGTGCGCTACGGGGATGTTTCTGCGGCCGTTTCAAATTCAAAATTCGCGTCCGCTTCCTATTTCGGAGACTATGACGCGCGCCGAAAATATTCGCCTGGCGGTTCCAATTTGATCTCGGTGTTAAAAAAGTAGGAGCGTTTAAAATGTATACGGTTACTAAATCCATCTCGTTTTGCTATGGCCACCGGCTCTTGAATTATGACGGCAAGTGTAAATATCTGCACGGCCATAACGGCCGCGCGGAGATCACTTTGCAGTCCTCAAAACTGGACCGCCGCGGCATGGTGGTGGATTTTTCGGACGTCAAAAACATCGTCGGAAACTTCATTAAGACCGAACTCGATCACAAAATGCTTTTAAATAAAAAAGATAAAATGATCGCCGTTTTAAAAAGTCTGAACGAGCCCTATTATGTTACCGAAGAAAACCCCACCGCCGAAAACATCGCAAAGCTCATCTTCCGATTTGCCCGCAAGAAGAAACTCCCCGTCATTACCGTCAAACTCTGGGAAACCGACACCTCTTTCGCCGTTTATAGCGGCTGAATATCGCATCGATCCTCCGATAAAAATAAAAAACCGCGGTCTGGTTTCAGATCGCGGATATTTTTTTCCTTGTTTTAAATTCTTAGTTGGCGTGAACCTTCTTGAGTTCCTGAATGATCAGCGGTATCAATTCGTAGAGATCCCCTTCTACAGATAAAGTCGCGAGCTTCATCATGGGCGCTTCAGGATCCTTGTTGATCGCGATGATGACTTCTGACGAAGACATCCCTGCTAAGTGTTGGATTTGACCCGATATGCCGCAGGCGATGTAGAGTTTCGGCCGCACGGCGCGTCCGGTAAGCCCAACCTGGTGCTTATAAGGAATCCAGCCCGCGTCCACGGTGGGGCGCGAGGCTCCCACGGCGGCCCCCATCGCTTTGGCCAGCTCTTCGATAATTTTAAATCCTTCCGCTTTGCCGAGTCCCCTTCCGCCCGCCACAATTTTTTCGGCTCCGCTGATGTCGATGGAATCGTTTTTCTCCGCTTCAAACCTCACGAATTTAGTCTTCACGTTCCACTTTGCCGGATCGACCTTAACGTTTATTACCTTTCCCTGCCGTCCCAATTCACTCTTGGCTCTTGGGAAAGACATGGGGCGCACTGTGGCCATTTCGGGTCGGTGCTTCTCGCACAAAATCGTGGCCATCAGGTTGCCCCCGAACGAGGGGCGCGTGGCGTGCAGCATGCGCGTTTTTGGATCAATAGAAAGTTCAGTGGCGTCCGCGGTGATGCCGGTTCCCGCCGTAATCGCGACGCGGCTTGAAAACGATCGTCCGATGATGGAAGCGGGCATCAAAAGCTTGTTGGGCTTTTCCTGTTTGATCAGCTCGGTCAGCGCGTTGGTGTACATTTCGTCCACGAAATGCTCGAAAGCGGGGTGGTCCATGACGTAAACTTTGTCCGCGCCGTGCTCAATTAAATCTTGAGCGTAGCTCGTTACGTTATGGCCGATCAATACCGCGGAAAGTTCTTCTTTTAAATCCGTCGCGAGTCCTTTGGCCACGTGGAGGAGTTCGTAAATGGTGGGCATGAGTTTCCCGTGCCGCTGCTCGGCGTAGCACCAGACGCCTTTATAAAGCGAAGTATCGATCTTGTTTGCCGATTCCACCACTTCCTTGTTCATTACGATGGCGTGGAAAAAATCGGGGGCTTTCGTCATCTTCGCTTTGGTCTTATCAAAAAGCTGGTCGCAGTCCACCACGCAGGCGTTGCAAAACACGCACTTGTTCACGTCGATGACGGCGAGTTTCTTCCAGCGCGTTTTTTCTTCCGGCGCGCGATCGTGCATGTCGATGCAGTTCACCGGGCAGACCTTCACGCAGGACCCGCATCCCGTGCAGCGCTCTTTTAAAATAAAAATTTCATTGGGCATGATCGTTTATAAAAGCTTCATCTCGAGTAATTTCGCGACTAAATTTTTGGCTTTTTCCTGAGGCGTGCCGCCTGCCACTCTTACGCCGCCGGTGCGTGGCGGAGGGTTAAAGCTTTTGGCAACGATGGTGGGCGAACCGCTGAGCCCAATGTTGGTTTTATCCGCGTTGATGTCTTGCGCGCTCCACTTCAGGATCACCGTTTTTTTCGCGTTCATCTTGCCTTTCAGCGAAGCCACGCGCGGCGAGTTAATTTCTTTAACCACCGCAATCAGCGCGGGGATTGGCATTTCCAAAACATCGGTGCCGTCTTCCATCATGCGCCAAACCACGATGTGTTTAGTATCGATCTCGTCCACTTTTTTTACGTAGGCCACGTTTGGGATGTTGAGCCAGGCCGCGATTCCGGGCCCCACGTGTCCCGTGTCTCCGTCGTTGGTCTGCTTGCCGCAAATGATTAAGTCGACGGGTTTGCTTGTGGTCTCCGCGATTTTTCGGATGCCCATCTGAAGAGCGTAGGAGGTGGCCCAAGTATCGGCGCCGGCGAAAGCGCGGTCGCACAGGTGAAACGCCTGATCCGCGCCCCTCGCGATGGCGTCACGCAGGGCTTCTTCAGCTTGCGGCGGTCCCATTGTGATAATGGAAACGATTGTGTCCGGGATGCGTTCTTTAATGCGCACGGCCTCTTCGATCGCGTACTCGTCGAACGGATTGATGGCCGCGGCCATCCCTTCCCGTTTCAGCGTCCCGGTCTTGGGGTCGATTTGAATATTAGAAGTCGAGGGCGTTTGCTTGATGCAAACAACAATATGCACTTTTTTCTTATTCCTTTGTATTAATTTTAAAGTAACCGGCCAAAATACTTACGAAGTTATTCACTAGCCTGATGATGAAATGAAGGCGGTATTATAATAATTCTAAGATTTCTGGGCAAGTTCCTTGATCACGGCGTAACCGATTTCATTGCGCTGGATCTGGTTGGTGCCCTCGTAAATCTGGGTGATCTTGGCGTCGCGCATGTACTTTTCCACTGGGAAGTCGCGCATGTAGCCGACGCCTCCGCAGAGTTGCACCGCGTCCGTGGTGACTTTCATCGCCATGTCGGAGCAGAAGAGTTTGACGATCGCCGAATATTTGGTCCAGCGCTGTTCGGAGACCTGTTTCATTTCTTCGTAAACGGTCTTGCCCGATTTTTCGGATGCGTCCACCGCTAAGAGCAGATCTTTATCCATGGCTCGGGTTACGGAGTAGAGCAACGCGCGTCCCGCTTCGATCTGGGTCGCCATGTCAGCCACCATGTGCTGAGACGATTGGAACGATAGAACGGATTGCCCGAACTGTTTGCGAATTTTGGCGTAAGCCAGCGCTTCGTCCATCGCGCCCTGCGCGATGCCGAGCGCCTGCGCTGCCACTCCGGGCCGCGATACGTCGAAAGTGGCCTGAGCCACGAAAAGTCCTCGCCCTTCCCCGCCTAGAACCTGGCTTTTGTGCAAGCGGCAGTTGTCTAAATTGAGCTCGTAGGTGGGCGACGAACGGATGCCCATTTTGGTCTCCTTCTTGCCAAAGGTGAACCCCGGCGTTCCCTTCTCCACGATGAAAGCGGTGATGCCGCGCGCGCCCTTGGCCTTGTTGGTCGAGGCGAAAAGCGTATAGATCTCGGAAACTTCCCCGTTGGAGCAGAAGTTCTTGGTCCCGTTCAAAATGTAGTAATCCCCGTCTTTTTTAGCCGTGCAGGAAGTCGCGGTGGCGTCCGATCCGGCTTCGGGCTCTGTAATGGTGAACGCTCCCAGTCTTTTACCCGAGGCGATGTCCGGCAGATATTTTTTCTTTTGTTCGGGCGTTCCGAAAAGGATGATGGGAAACGAACACAGGGCGCAGCAAGCCACGCAAAGCGCGATGCCGCCGCAAGCTTTCGATAATTCTTCCATCACGAGCACTAATTCAAATGCGCCTCCGCTCAGCCCGCCGTAATTCTGGTGGATGTAAACTCCGAAAAGATCGGCCTTGCGCAATTCTTCGACGATGTCCCAGGAGAATTTCTCCTCGGCGTCGTAGTGCTCGCGGACTGGTTTAATCTTCTTCTGGGCGATCTCCCTTGCGGTGTCAACGATTGCCTGTTGGTCTTCCGTCAAAAAATAATTCACGGTATGTCCTCCTGAGTCTGGTTTAAATCGATCCGGATTTGCTCTTGCGGATTTTCTTGAGCGCCGCCCACGCCGCCGACTGCTCGGACTCTTTCTTGGATTTCCCCTGCCCCTGCCCTAGTAGTTTTTTCTTGATTCGGACTTGCATGTGAAACGTCTTGTTGTGGTCGGGCCCGTCTTCGCCGATTAGAATATAGGTGGGAGGCATCTGATGTTTTTTTTGAATGAGTTCCTGGAGCTTGCTCTTGTAATCGGTTTCGACGATCCGCTTCCTCTGCGAGAGTTTCTGCAGGATGAACGCGTGAGCGCGGTCGAATCCGTGGTCTAGAAAAATCGCGCCGATTAACGCTTCAATAGAGTTGGCGATAATGGAGTCGCGTTCGCGGCCTCCGGTGGACTCCTCAGAAGACGACATCCGGATGAAGGGCCCGATCTTCATTTCTTTCGCCCATTTGACGAGGCTCGGCTTGGCCACGAGGTGCGATTTCAATTTGGAGAGCTTGCCTTCATCTTCGTCCGGGAACCGTTTGAATAAAAAATCCGTGACCGAGGCGTTTAAAATGCTGTCGCCCAGAAATTCAAGACGCTCGTTAAACGAGGTGTTCGCGTCTTCCGTGGAATAAGATTTGTGAGTGAGCGCTTCTTCCAGAAGCTTACGGTTTTTGAATTTTATGCCGATTTTTTTCTCTAGGCTTTCGAGCGAATGGGGGTGAGACTGATCAAGAGGCAGCGCGTAAGCCAAGTTAGTTCCCATTCGGGTAGGATTTTACGACGATCACGGCGTTGTGCCCGCCAAACCCGAAGGAGTTCGAAACGGCGCACCGCACTTTCACTTCGCGGGCGACGTTCGGAACGTAATCCAAATCACATTCGGGGTCCGGCGTTTCATAGTTGATCGTCGGGTGCACTTTGCCCCGTTCCATCGAAAGGAGGGTGGCTGCCAATTCGATGCCGCCGGCCGCGCCCAGCAAATGTCCCGTCATGGATTTGGTGGATGAAATGGGGATCTTCCGCGCTCGTTCACCGAACACGTTTTTAATGACCTGCGTTTCCGCTTTGTCGTTGACGGCGGTTGAAGTTCCGTGAGCGTTTATATAGTCGACGTCGTTCACTGAAACCTTCGCGTCTAGCATTGCCATCCGAACGGCTTCGGCCTGCGATTTCCCTTCGGGGTTAGGCGATGTGATGTGGAAAGCGTCGTCCGTGGTTCCGTATCCTGCCAGTTCGGCTCGGATCCTCGCCCCGCGTTTCTTCGCGTGTTCCTCGGTTTCCAAAACGAATATTCCGGCGCCTTCGCCCATTAAAAATCCGGCGCGATTTTTGTCGAACGGCCGCGATGCTTTCTCGGGGTTGTCGTTATAAGTTTCGGCGAGCGCCCCGGCCTGTGAAAATCCAGTGATGCCCAGCTTCGTGATCGCCGCTTCCGTCCCCCCGCAAATCATGACGTCCGAATCTCCGTAGCGCAAGTGCCTCATGGCTTCCCCTATCGCATTGTTCGCGGTCGCGCAAGCGGAGGACACTGCGTAGTTCGGTCCCAAAAATCCATACTGAATCGCGATCTCCCCCGCGGCCATGTTGATGATGAGTTTTGGTATCAGGAAAGGGCTCACGCGCTTTGGTCCCTTGCTCAGCAGCGCTTCGAACTCATCTTCGATGGTTTTAATCCCGCCGATGCCGCTGCCCACGATCACTCCCACGCGGTCCAACTTTTCTTTTGAAGCGTCCAGCCCCGCGTCTAGAACCGCCATTTTGGTGGCGGCAACCGCGAACTGGGTAAATCGATCCATGCGGCGGGCTTTTTTCTTGTCGATGTGGTCTTCGGGTTTAAAATCTTTTACTTCGGCTGCTATTTGGCAGGAGTAGTTCGATACGTCAATGTGGGTCACTCGGGCAGCGCCCGACTTTCCGGCCATGAGCGCGCTCCAGAAGTTTTCTAAGCCAGATCCAATGGGAGATATAACTCCCATTCCTGTGATGACAATTTTATTCATAATAACAATGAAATCAACGGCTCATTTTCAGCCATGGTTCGCACGGCCAAAAATGAGCTTCGTTGGAATTAAGATGACGGGATTATTTCTTGTGGGCTTTGATGTAATCGATGGCCTGCCCGACGGACTGAATCTTCTCAGCTTCTTCATCCGGAATTTCGAGATCAAATTCTTCCTCGAGTGCCATCACGAGTTCCACGGTGTCTAGAGAGTCCGCTCCAAGATCGTTTACAAAAGAGGCCTGGGGTGTTACCGTTCCAGCGTCCACTCCTAAATTTTCCACGATGATGGATTTTACCTTACTTTCGATGTCGTCTGCCATTTGAGTCCTCCTGTTATGCGGCGAAGTGCGTCTAACTTAAAGCTGGTTTACATGTACATCCCGCCATTCACGGAGATAACGTGTCCCGTGATATAGCTGGAGTCTTCGCCTGCCAAAAAAAGCGCCGCCTTGGCGACGTCTTCGGGTTCGCCTAGCCGCGTGAGCGGAATGAGCGCTGAAAGCTTCTGTTTTTGCTCTTCCGTAAGAGCGTCCGTCATGCGGGTCCTGATAAATCCGGGCGCGATTGCGTTCACCAGGATGTTTCTGGAAGCGAATTCCCGCGCGCAGGTTTTGGTCATGGCGATCAATCCGCCTTTAGAAGCGGCGTAATTGGCCTGTCCCGCGTTCCCCATCAGCCCAACGATCGAGCAAATGTTGATGATTCGGCCCGCCCTCTGTTTCATCATGGGGCGGCAAACGGCTTTCGTGCAATTAAAAGAACCCTTGAGGTTCACGGCCAAGACCGCGTCCCACTCGGCGTCCGTCATGCGCATCACCAAATTGTCCTTCGTGATGCCCGCATTGTTGACTAATATATCAATTCGTCCAAATTTGTCAAGCGCTTTAGCGATGAGCTCGTCGCATTGCGTGAATTGCGTTACGTCGCATTTGACGGACATCGCTTTAACTTTATGAATCTGCTCGAACTCCGCGGCTGTCTTGGCGGCGGCTTCTTCCACCACGTCCATCACGATAATGTTAGAACCTTCCTGCGCGAAAAGATTGCCGATGGACTTCCCAATCCCCTGCGCTCCCCCCGTAATCAGCGTTACTTTATCTTTTAACTTCATAGTGTTCACCTTTGGTTTGAAATTTAAATTTGAGCGGAACTTTGAACCTGGCCGAGCTCCGCGAGCGCTTTCGCCATCGAGTCCGCGTCGTCAATGTTTAGCGATTTCATTTTACGATCGATTTTGCGCATGAGCCCCGTTAACACCCTTCCAGGGCCAATCTCGACGAATGTGTCTATACCCTGGTCCAACGCGTGCCTGATCGAGCTTTCCCACAAAACCGGGTGATCAATTTGCGCGAAGAGCTTTTGCCGGATTTCATGGGCTTTGGAAGTCGGCCTGGCATCGCAATTCGTGATAACCGGAATCCGCGTATCGACGATCGTGGCTTTTTCGAGCGCTTCCTTCATTCTCAGCGCGGCGTCCGAAACTAAACTCGAATGGAACGCGCCTGAAACGCTGAGCGCGATTGCCTTAGCGCCGGATACGAGCGACGCTTTTTGGACGAGCTCTCCGATCGCTTTTTGGCTTCCCGCGACTACGATCTGTCCCGGACAGTTAAAGTTCACCATCTGGCAAACTTCTCCGCCCGTCCGGCATTCCGCGCACAAATTTTCGAGCGCCTCCCGATCGATTCCAAGTATAGCCGCCATTGTGCCCGGATGGTCTTTGCACGCCTCCGATATAAACTCGCCGCGGTATTTTACTAATTTTAATCCTGTTTGGAAATCGAACGCTCCCGCTGCGAAAAGAGCCGAGTATTCTCCCAAACTGTGCCCCGCGGCGAATGCGGCCCGCTTCCAGAGTTCCGGCGAGTGAGCCGCGGCTACCTTATATAAGGCCGCGCTGATCGTGAAAATTGCAGGCTGAGTAACGGCTGTCTGTTTAAGTTCTTCTTCCGACCCGTTGAACATGGCATTTTTCAAGTCAAATCCAAGGGTTTCATTGGCTTGATCGATCATCTCCCTGGCCTGGGCATAATTTTCGTAATGAGATTTTCCCATGCCGGGATATTGTGAGCCCTGTCCTGGAAACATCAAAACGATTCGATCGCTCATCTCGTTACCATTCGATGACCGCAGCGCCCCAAGTGAGGCCTGCGCCAAAAGCGACCAGCTCCACCAAGTCGCCTTTTTTAATTCGTCCTGCTTTGTGGGCTTCGTCCAAGGCCACGATCGTCGTGGCCGCCGACATGTTGCCGTAGTGCTGCAGGTTCACGAACACCCTTTCCGCGTCCAATTTTAATCTTTTCGTCACGGATTCGATGATCCGGAGGTTCGCTTGATGCGGGATGATCAAATTCAAATTGGCAGGGGTTTTGCCCGCGAGTTCGAGCGCCTTGATCGCGGACTCCACCATTTTCGTTACCGCGAGTTTGTAAACCTCGGCTCCGTCCATTTTGATGGTATAGGATTTAGTACGAAGCACTTCTTCGCTGATGGGTTCGCGCGAACCGCCCGCCGGAACTTTCAAAATGTCGGATTTGGTCCCGTCAGCGCCCACATACACCGATAATATCCCCGCTGAACCTTTCTCGGCCGATAATATTGCGGCTCCGGCGCCATCTCCGAACAGTATGCAAGTCGAGCGGTCATTCCAATCGGTGATTTTTGAGAGCGTGTCGACTCCGATCAGCAATATTTTCTTCGCCATTCCGGACTCGATGAAGCTTTTCGCGGTGGCCAGGCCATACACGAAGCCCGAACATGCGGCGGATAAATCCATCGCCGAGGCGTTCTTGGCTCCGATGGCGGCTTGAACGAGGCAGCTGACCGATGGAAACACCATGTCCGGCGTGCAGGTGCAGGTGATGATCAAATCGATGGATTCGGCTGAAATTCCCGAATCCTGCAAGGCCGTTTTTGCCGCGCCGATCGC